>JAAZCS010000066.1 GCA_012513125.1 Treponema sp.
GCTTGGAACTATGCAAAATACGGCTTTAACAGTTTAATTTTCATTTCTGCAGAACACGGAGACAGAATATCTGATTTAGCGGATCAAATCGTTGCAAAATGTGATTTCTCAAAAGTAAAAGTAATTTCCGAAGAACCCGCTATCAGAATTGCAATTTTAGGAAAACCAAACACAGGAAAATCAACTTTATCAAACAGATTAACTCATTCAAATGCCTCAATTGTCTGCGATTACGCTGGAACTACAAGAGATGTTGTTGAAGGATTTTTTGAATATGGCGGAAAAGCCTTTAGAGTGCTTGATACTGCAGGAATTCGGCGCAAAGCAAAAGTGACTGAAGATGTTGAATACTATTCAGTAAATAGAGCTATAAAAACCCTTGATGAGTGTGATGTTGTCTTTTTAATGATTGATGCTCAAGAAGGACTTGCTGAACAAGATAAGAAAATTTGTTCTCTTGCATATGAAAAAGGACGAGGAATTATTTTTATCCTGAATAAATGGGATACACAAGAGCAAGATAACAAAACACTGAAAAAAGCCCGCGACAATATTAATATAATGTTTGCGCAAATGGACTATGCACCTATTCTTCCAGTTTCTGCAACAGAAGGAAAAGGCGTTGTAGATTTATTAAACACAACAATTAAAATCTATGAGCAACTCACACGAAAACTTGATACTTCAGTTCTTAATAATGCACTAAAAGATTGGCTTGATAGATATCCGCCTCCAGCAAGCAGAACTAGCCATTTTAAAATCAGATATATTGTTCAAAAAGGTGTTGATCCAATTAGCTTCTTGATTTTTGCAACAAAGCCTGAAGTTGTACCAGAAACATATATTACTTATTTAAAGAATCGCATCAGAGAAGATCTTGGATTTGAGCAAATTCCTGTTCAACTTGAATTAAAAGCAAGTAGACAGAAATGGGAAAAACGCAGCAAAGATAATTAAAAGGATTTTATTTGAACTCATTATCAATAAGTGAAATTGAAATTCTCACAGGGGTAAAAGCACATGTTCTTCGCTATTGGGAAGAAGTTGTACCTTTATTCTCCCCAAAGAAAGATCTTTCAGGCAGAAGATTTTATACACAAAATGACCTTGAACTTATTTTCCGACTAAAATTTTTGATTAATGAAAAAAAATTCACCGTAGAAGGAGCTGGTAAGGAACTCCTAAATGAAGCACAGAATTCTCAGAAAGATTTTTCAACACTTCAACTAATAAAAGAAACTCGCAAACAGCTTTCAGATGCATTTCTGTTACTTCAAAAACATAAAACACAATAGAGGAATAAATGGACGAAAAATTCTATACAAAATTTACTGAAAAGAAAGTAAAAAAGACAAAAAAAGATAAAAATTTAGCACCAAAAGTAAAAGAACAAATAGCCGAAAAGCGTGATTATAAGAAAGAATATAAGACAGAAAAAACTGCAGAACAAAAAAAAGATGTTTTTTTTAATAGAATTGATGGCAGAATAACTTCGGAAACAAACCTATTTGTTGAATCAAAAATTTCTTAAGAAACAAAATCAATAATTGAAAATTTCGACAAAATTCTACAAGCAATTAGCCCCTTAAACAGTCGCCAATTGCAACTTCTTCCAGAAGATATTCAAGATTTATCTCATCAGATGACAGACAACCGCGGAGAACGCCGCCTTGGTTATATGAATGAAAGTGTTCAGCTTACTGCATATTCACGCTATTTCGTATGGTGGAATTTAATAAGACTTTCACGACTTTTTACTAATTTACCAGCAAAAGCTTTTCCTAAAGATAATTGTTTTTGTATGGATTTAGGAAGCGGTCCTCTTACAGTTGTAATTTCACTTTGGCTTTCGCGCCCCGAATTACGTAGCAAAAAGTTAGTTTGGTATTGTCTAGATTTATCAAATAATTCACTAAAACTCGGTGAAGACATTTATCTTTCAATTGCCGCAAAAACTCCAGAATTCACTCCGTGGAAAATAATCAAAGTAAAAGGAAGTTTTGGAACACACATTAACGAAAAATGCGATTTTATTACTTGTGCAAATATGTTCAATGAAATCGACCAAACTAATGATATGCCACCAGAATTTCAAACAAAAAAATACTTTGATCAACTGTTAGAATATTCTACAGAGCAAACAAAATATTTACTTATAGAACCAGGTTTTCCAAAATCTGCACGAACACTTAGCCTTTTACGAGAGCGATTTATAAATGAACAAAAGCAAATACTCTCACCATGCACACATACAGAAAATTGCCCTATGAATGGTTTCAATGCTTACACAGGAAGCTCATGCAAATGGTGTAATTTTGCTTTTTCAACAGAAAATGCACCATCAGCCCTTAGAAACCTTTCAACAGATGCTCATCTTCAAAAAGACAGAGCGGTTTTATCGTTTATCAGTGTAATTTCGGATTCAAAAAAGCAATCTAACAAAGAAAATGAATTAACAGTCAGAATAACATCAGATCCTTTAAAATTAAGCAGAAATCACACTGGATTCTATGCTTGTTCAAAAATAGGCTTATTACTTCTGGAATTCTGTTCTGAAAGCAATCATTCTTCAGGTGACGAATTAACAATTGAATTGAAAACCGCCATAGAAAAGCTTTATGTTGATTCCAAAACAGGTTATAAAAAAATTATTTTACGTTAGTTATTTTACATTAAAAAAAGATTTTGTATCTTTGCATAAAAGCTGAACTGCACGCCTGCCTGTGTAAACCGCAATCGGTAAACCTCCAGGCATCATTATTCTTTCACCCGCAAAATACACGCCTTTTATAGTTTTCAGCGATTGTGGATAATTATCTTGCTTTCCGCCTTTCTTCCAAACACTCATCCAAGAGCCTTCATAAGAAGAACAATATCTTTCGTATGTACAAGGAGTGGCAATATCGATAACTTCTAAAGAAGTTTTAACTTCGGGAATAAATTGCCCCAAGGCCTCAATGAATAAGTCACCTAATTGCTTCTTTTTATCTGAATAAGAACCGTCTTCCTTTGCTTTTTTCCAGAATGAATAACTTTCGCCTAATAACAAACACGTAATCGAAGTGCATCCCGCAGGAGAGTGATCTTTATATTTTGCATAATTATTTATTCTGATTTCATTGTATTTACAACCTGCAAATTCTAGTGGATTTTTTAGCGGATATACTATTGCATATGGCAAATCTGATAAATCTTTTTTTACACCAAGTGAAATAAATATATTTTGTTCGCTTATTACATTTTTCCGCATTTTTTGCGTCCAATCTTCTTCTATTTTTGATTCAAAAAGATTATCTATGGCATTTCTTGCATCTTGAGTAACAATTACTGCATCACAAGGAATAAAACCGTCTTTTGTTTGAACACCCTTCGTGATTCCATTTTTTACAACAACTTTTTCAATTTTCGTTTTGAACTGAATTTTTCCGCCATAGTTTTTATATGTATCAAGCATATTCTGAGCCATTCTAATTGATCCGCCGTCAGGATATCCACAATCTCCAGATGCAAATGACGCTAATGTATAAATAAACGAAAGTGCATTATACCTATCCCCAATAGCAGACATTAATAAATGACGTATGTTTTCATTTTTAAATTGATTTACATAATCAATATATGTCATATTTGATAGTTTATTTAAAATTAATCCTGCAGGAGCCATTTTTATTAATTCCCACAAAGATGGATGAATATGTTTTTTTGTTTTTAAACCAAGAACATCATTTACAGGAAGATGAACATTTTGATAACACAAAACATCTCTACACATTCTCTTTATCATTTTTGTGTCTTCTGGAGCAAATTCTATAAAATGTTTTTTCAGTTTTTTTATATCTCGGAACATGCACAAGCGTTTGTCACCGTCAATTAATGTATAATACGGATCTCTATTTTCAATTTTATTATTATCCTGCAATGCACCAGTTTCTTTCCAGATTTTATTTAAGGTCAATTTTTCGGATGAACCAGTTAACCAATGCATTCCGCCTTCAAAAAAATAACCTTTTCGACTCCATCCTGTTGAAAGTCCGCCAAAAGTTATATGTTGTTCCATTATTGTTACGTCAAATCCGCTTTTCGCAGCATAAACTCCAGCTGATAAGCCAGAAATTCCAGCACCCAAAATTATTACTTTTTTATTTTCATTCATACAAATTGATTTTATCATATTATTTCATATTTTTATATCAATAATAGGCGATGATTAGTTTTCCATATTCAGAAAATCCCATTTTTTTGTATAAATTCTTTGCAGAAAGATTTTTTTCATTTACGAATAAACAAGGATTTTTGTGATTCTTTATGATTTTTTGGCAAAGTCTAAAAACAAGGTGCCATGCATAATAATTTCTTCTGTATAATGGAGATGTATAAACTCCTCCAATTTGAATATCATTAAAGCCAATAGCATTCGTATTCGCCTTGGCAACATATTCATCATTTGAAGAAATTGCATACACTAGTTGAGTTTTAAAAATATCATTGATTGAAAATTGAAAAAAATTATCGTTTACCTGTTTTCCCCGCGGAATAACTTCTTCAATCAAATATTCTTTGTGAAGTTGATAAATTTCATCTGGATTTCGTCCGTTTAAGCAAATTATTTCATCATCATTTGCCAATTTTTCTGGTGCCTGTGCCAACAAATTCTTATTCTCATCAAAAATACCCAGCATTGAATAATTATTGACTTGATTCGGATTTTTTTCATGAGCTGCCATTAAATCTAGAAAAAATTGCGACATTTTCTTTTCGCCAGTAATACATTTTACTTTCGAAAAATCAATTTTAGTTATTAAAGCCACTTTTATTTCTTCAGTTTTATTTTTATCTAAATTTTCTAGAAGACACGGAATGCAAAAATGCAAAGATTTTCCTATTTGAAGAACTCCGATTATTTGATTTTCACAAACGATTTGTTCATCAATTGATAAAATAAATATATCGTTTGAAGATTTTCGTAATTTACTTGATAACTCAATACATAACTTCTCATATTTCTTAATAAAATTAACTGTATATTCTTTGTTTTCTGTCGTAATTGAAATCAAAAACATACTTAATTGTATCAATATTTATTGCTAAAATCTTTATTTAATTATCAGTTAATAAATAATTAATTGAATATATTTCCTGTTTTTAATATAGTCGATTTATGAATATGATTCGATTATTATTGATTGGTTTGTGTATTGGTATCGCAAACGTCATTCCTGGTGTTTCTGGTGGAACTATCGCTGTTATTTTTAATATTTATAATGAATTTGTTGATGCAATTACATTTAATGTTAAAAAGCTCATAAAAAACTGGAAATTTATTGTGCCACTTATATTGGGAATGCTACTCGGCGTTCTCCTTTTCAGTAAAATTGTCACTATTCTTTATTCTAATTTTCCAATTCAAACTGACTTTGTTTTTACAGGATTGATAATCGGTAGTATTCCTCTTTTATACAATTATGTTAGAGGCGACAAATCAACAAAAGTTCCAGTTAAAAATGTTATTTTGAATATTATTTTCATTCTTGTTGGTTTAGCAATAATAATTGGCTTTACATTACTTGAAAAAAGTATTGGTGCCTCTGAAATTTCTAAAGTTGCTTTACCAGAAATAACTTTTAAATTACTTTTAATAATTTTCCTAGCTGGTATTCTTGGGGCAGTCGCAATGATTATCCCAGGTATTTCGGGTTCACTGATTATGCTGATTATGGGCGTATACCCTATTATTATTACCTGTATTCCTTCTCTTTTTAATCCTGAATTGTTTGTTCATGCTCTGCTTCTTCTCTTACCAAATGGAATTGGTGTTCTTATTGGACTTTTATGTGGAGCAAAATTAATCAGTTTCTTATTTAAAAAAGCACAACAATATACTTATTCTGTAATTTTTGGTTTACTTCTCGGTTCAATTTATTCAATTTTTCCAGGCTTTTCATCAATAACGAATGTTTGGATGGGAATTGCGTGTGTTGTTTGCCTTATGTGTGGAATTTTAATTGCTTATTTTGGTTCCAAATACGAAAGTAAATAAATAATTTTTACAAAGTCTACTTTTTTTGTTAAAACAGTAGACTTTTTTTTACTTTGGCTGTATTACTCTATTAGTACAGTATTACAGTAATACATTAAATATGGAGGAATATGAATTTTACTTTTTCGAATGACAAACCTATTTATATTCAACTAATTGACATCTTTAAAATGAACATTATTTCAGGATTATTATCGGAAGGAACAAAACTTGATTCTGTTCGAGATTTAGCCATAGCGGCTAAGGTTAATCCAAATACTATGCAAAAAGCTTTGTCACAATTAGAGAATATTGGTTTAGTTAGAACTGAACGAACTTCAGGAAGATTTATCACAAATGATAAGGAGAAGATTATTTTAATGAGAAAAGAAATTGCCATTAAAGAAATTGAAGATTTTTTACGAAAAATGCAGTCTTTAGGCTTTAAAACAGCAGAAATTATTCAAATGATTGAGGAGGACAAAAACTAAATGGAAAGCGTTATTAATTTTGTAAACCTTACAAAAAAATATGGTTCTAAAACAGCATTAAATTCTATTAATTTAGACTTACCAAAAGGTTCAATCATTGGGCTTTTAGGACCAAATGCAAGTGGAAAAACAACACTTCTAAAATTAGCAGCTGGATTATTAACTCCAACATCAGGTGAAATTAAAATATGCGGTTTAAATCCTGGATATCAAACAAAAGAAATAGTGGCATATCAACCAGATAAAGTCTATTTAAACGAATGGATGAAAGTTAGCGACTTATTAGCAATGATGAAAGATTTTTATTCCAATTTCAATTACGACAAAGCCTTAGAAATGCTAAAGAACTTAAAAATTAATGTTAATGACAAATTAAAAACGATGTCAAAAGGCACAAAAGAAAAAGTTCAGCTTATTCTAACAATGAGCAGATCTGTTCCATTATATATTTTGGATGAACCCATCGGCGGTGTTGAC
>JAAZCS010000067.1 GCA_012513125.1 Treponema sp.
AATGCAGAACATTCACGATAATATGCATTCTCGTCAGCAACACTGTAAGCAACTTGAATTAAATATTCCTTATTTCCCTTTGAAGCTAAAAAATCTATTTCACGGCTTTTGTTATTATAAACATAAACTTTGTATCCCATAAAAATCAGTTCGTTGTAAATTATATTTTCAAAGTTGTGTGTTAGGTCATAATGATTGCTCTTTTGTCTGATTGTGTTAAAGGCAACATCTTCATCATAAATTTTTGCGTAAAAATTAAGTTCCTTTTGTGCCTTAGAAGAATACTGAGGAATCTTACGAATAACATACGCTTCTTCAAGATAGTTAAGATATTTCATAACTGTGTTTATTGAACATTCCATCTTTTCACTTTTCAAATAATTGTGAACTGAATTGGAACTAAAAATGCGGGCGTTTGAAACAAGAATATAGTTAACAAGCTTACGGAACAGTTCCTCTTTGCGAATTTTATATCTATTCATAATGTCATTTAAGACAATTGTTTCATCAAGGTCATTCAGATATTGAAGCACTGCTTTTTTATCGCTGAATTCAAGACGCTTTGGAAAACCACCGAACACAAGATAATCTGTAATAGAAATATCTCTTTTTAATTCTGCTGCATATTGAAGAATTTCTTTATACACAAAAGGTCGAATTTCAAATGCAACATATCTGCCGCTCAGTTCTTTTGTAAATTCTTTTGATAGAAGTTTTGAATTGCTTCCTGTAATGAACAAAGAAATATTATGAAGCAATAAAGTTCTGCACGCAAGATTCCAGTTTTTTACAGTCTGCACTTCGTCAAGAAATACGTAGCATTTTTTTTCATTATCGCGTTTTTCTTCTATATATTTAATCAACTGTTCGTCATTTTCAATTTGCAAAGAAACACTTCTGTCTTCAAAATTAAGGTAGATGATGTCTTTTTCTTGTTTAGCAAGCTCCTTTTTGATTTGTTCAAGCACAATAGATTTTCCGCACCTTCTGATTCCTGTAATCACTTTGATAAGGTCGCTTTCATAAAAAGGGCGAATTTCAGATAAATAGTGTTCTCTTTGAATCATTTTTGACACCTCTTTATCAATTCTACTGAAATCTTTTACTAAATTCAACAATAGTTTTCACTACTACTGAAAACTTTTACACTATTTTGCAAAACTTTTCAGTAGGGAGGCTAATCTTATTTCCTTACTCCGCCCTCAATTCTCTCGCACGCTTCAATATGCATAATCCAGTGGCGCGAGAAAGGCATTTGGATTAACGCCTGTACAGTTTTTCCACACCAGTAGTCTACAAGCCAAAACGCATTTTCATCAGTGCTAACAACATTCAATGCGACTAATCTTTTTCTGTCCTCGTCTGTCATCTTTCTTTTTAATTCTTTGTAGTCAAGTTTTTTCATATAAGAATTAGTGCTTGTATAGACTTTTGAAACATAATCATAGAGTTCTGTTAGATTTAACTTGGATGAAAAGTCTGCAATCTGTTGTTTAACAAATTCGTTTCCAGTTGTGATTATTGGAGAGCCAATTTTTTTCTGATAGTCGCCTGCAAATAAAACCTCGTCGTCATTTTGGATAAGTGTATGGCAAACGATATCTTCTATTCTAAAAATATGCCATAACGAATACGCTATTGTTTTGGAATGGTAGCCTTTTGCATTTATATAAGGAATCGCATTAAAATCCTCGCGGCTCAAGTCTTTCTTAAAACGCATTATCTCATCCATCAGTATAGCGCGCAATTCTAAAAGAATATCTATCCCATCGGCAAAAGAGTTCTGCTTTTTAATTTGGAGCTGCATTGTTTTGTTTAATTCACACCATTCCTTGTTCATGCTATTTTCCCGTTTTGTTAAGTCAGATGATACAGGCCACCTACCGAAACATTCGTTCTAGCAAGCGGCTCAAACCCATTTCTACTTTCTCAACTTTTTTACTGGAACCCAGATTGCACTTTCGTAATCGGCACCGTTTCCGTCCATCTTAGAATAC
>JAAZCS010000068.1 GCA_012513125.1 Treponema sp.
AGTGCACCAATGTGTCCGCCAAAACCGAATGTTGCACTCATAGCAGCGTCAACGTTCATTTTTATACCAACATTAGGAACATAATCTAAATCGCATCCACCTTCAACATCAGGTTCATCCAAATTGATTGTAGGAGGAACAAAACTGTCATTTATCGCCTTTACACAAACCATAGCTTCAATAGCTCCAGTTGCACCAAGACAGTGACCGTGAATACTCTTTGTAGAAGAAATTTTCAATTTTTTTGCCTGATCTTCACCAAAAGCAATTTTAACCATTCTTGTTTCACTAGGATCATTAATATGAGTTGAAGTTCCATGTGCATTGTAATATTGAATTTCTTCTGGTTTCATATCAGCATCTTTAAATGCATATTTCATACATTTTGCACCTTCAACACCATCAGGATTTGGACTTGTTAAATGATATCCATCACAAGAAGTTCCATAACCAGCAACTTCTGCATATATTTTTGCACCACGAGCCTTTGCATGTTCATACTCTTCAAGAATAAGAATAGCTCCACCTTCTCCCATGATAAAACCTTCACGTTTTTTATCAAAAGGACGACTTGCCTTTGTAGGATCATCAGCATAACTAACAGAAAGAGCATGAAGAACTTCAAATGCAACAACGGCAAAACCATTAATTGTACTTTCAGCACCACCAGCAAGACATACATCCAATCTTCCACTTCTAACCATATCAAAAGCATCACCAATTGCATCTGTTCCACTTGAACATGCAGTTGTTACTGTGTGAGCAGGTCCGTGAATGCCAAATTGCATACAAATATTTCCACCAGCTTCATTAGGAATAAGCTGAGGAATAGTCATTGGTGCTGTTCTTGAAAAATTAGATTTATAATATGAAATACAACCAGATTCAGTAACTTCAAAACCACCAATTCCAACACCAAGAATACATCCTGTATCTTCAAGAACTTCTTTATTTTCTGTCAAAGATGCATCTTCAAGAGCCATTTTTGCAGCTGCTACAGCATATTGTGAAAAACGTGCCATTTTTCTAGACTCTTTTACGTCCATATATAAGCTTGGATCAAAGTTTTTAACTTCAGCAGCATATTTTACTTTATTATTTGTTGTATCAAAATGAGTTATTGGTGCAACTCCGCTCTTTCCAATTTTGATATTTTCCCAACTTTCATTAACTGTATTTCCAACAGGAGTAACAGCTCCCATACCTGTAATTACAACTCTTCTTTTTTCCATAATATTTTCCTCTTAATTATTTTAACAGCCCATTCCACCGTCAACGCCTAAAACTTGACCTGTGATATATGTACTTAAATCGCTTGCTAAGAACAACGCCGCATTAGCTACATCTTCCGTATTTCCTGCCCGTTTTAAAGGAATCATTGAAATCCAGCCTTCTCTAACTTTTTCATTTACAGCATTTGACATATCAGTTTCAATAAAGCCAGGTGCTATTGCATTTACACGAACACCTCTTGAACCAACTTCTTTTGACAAACTTTTTGTATATCCAACAAGCCCAGCCTTACTAGCAGAATAATTGACTTGTCCCGCTCCACCATGAAGTCCAACTATACTAGTCATATTGATAATTGAACCAGCTTTTCTGTGAATCATATCATTTGAAACAATTTGACTTATAACAAAAACTGCTGTTAGATTTACATCTAGAACTTTCTGCCAATCTTCCAATTTCATTCTAAAAGATAAACCGTCTTTTGTAATTCCAGCATTATTCACCAGAATATCAAATCCACCAGATTCTTTCATGGCATTTTCAATAACACCTTTTAATTCTGTATGATTTGCAGCATCAGCACATATCTCATGAAAAACAGATCCATTATCTTTTGCAAATTTTTCTAAATCTTCCTTAGCACTTGATGGATGAGAACAAAGTCCCCAAACTTCTGCACCTTCCTTTAGAAAAGTTTCAACGATTTTACGACCAATACCCCTGCTAGAACCTGTAACAAGTGCCTTTTTAGTATTCAATAACATCTTATTTCCTTATAAAGAACTTAAACTTTCAACAGAATTAACAGCTACACAACTGAACTTTTCAGCAAATTCTGATTTTTTCCATAATCCAGTTAAAACCGCCCCTACCCCTGGCTCTATCAAAGACCAAGCACTTTCTGTATCAGCATTCATTTTTTCTGCCAATACACTTTCTTCACTTGTCCATTTTACAGGATTTGTTAGATGCAATACTGCATTTTTCTTTATTTCTTCACCATCCACAACTTCTGAACCAGTAACATTACTATAAAGTGTTATTTTTGGATTATTGAATTTAACATCTTTTATTGCTTCTTCAAACTTGTCTGCAGCTTCTTGCATCAAAGGACAATGGAAAGGACCCGCAACAGAAAGCCTAATTGCTCTTTTTGCTCCCCCTTCCTTAAACGCCACTTCAGCTTTTGCCAATCCGTCAAAAGTTCCGCTAACAACAGTCTGGACAGAACTATTTAAATTTGCAGCATAAACATCATCAATACTATTTGCTATTTCAACTACTTTTTCAACAGGAAGTCCAATTATAGCACTCATTCCAGGTGCATGACCGGCATTTTCAGATGCTATTTTTTCACAAACAGACTGCATTATCAATCCACGTTTTCTTACAACTTTTATAACATCTTCAAAAGAAAGAACACCAGCTGCATAAAGAGCCGGAAATTCACCAAGACTGAATCCCATAACTGCTGAAGGTTTTATTCCTTTAGATTCAAGAACTTTCATTACAATAATAGAAGCAGCCGTAATTGCCAACTGGCTATTATCACTTCTACTAAGTTCTGGCATTTCTGTTTCCCATAAAAGATGAGCCATATCAACACCTGATATTTTTGAAATCTCATCCAAAACAGCCCTAGATTCAGGATTTGCATCGCAGATATCTTTAATCATACCCGGAACTTGCGCTCCTTGTCCTGGAAATAAAAAAGCATATTTATTCATCTTGCACTTTCCTTATAAATTCTTTTCATGACATTTTTTTACATTTTGTCATTAATTAGAATAACATATTTTCAGTTTTTGTCAATATAAGGGTTTTTATTCAAAAGAAATTTTATTCTTACATAATAATATGACAGACAAATCACCTTGAAACATAGCTTTTTTTTACTTATAATTAATACTCAAATCAGATGCTATTATAGGTGGGAAGCTAATGGCTTATGTAAAAAATCTTTTTGAACAAAATTTCATTCAATATGCTAGTTATGTTATTCGCGATAGGGCTATCCCTGAATTTACTGATGGTCTTAAACCTGTTCAACGAAGAATAATTCATACTTTAATAAAAAATGATGATGGTCGATTCACAAAAGTTGCAAATGTTGTTGGAAAAGTTATGGCTTACCATCCTCATGGTGATGCGTCAATTTACACTGCATTAGTTAATCTTGCGAATAAAAATCTTTTTATTGATAGGCAGGGAAACTTTGGAAACTTATACACCGGAGATGAAGCTTCTGCACCTCGTTATATTGAATGTCGATTAAACCCAATTACAAAAGAGATTTTAAATCCAAACAAAAAAATAACACCTTATCGTGAAACATATGACAGTAGAGATGTTGAACCCATCGCATTTGCTGCAAAACTTCCACTTGTGTTGATTCTTGGAGCAGAAGGAATTGCAGTTGGAATGAACACAATTATTCTAAGTCATAACATTCATGAAGTAATTGATGCTGAGAGAAAATGCCTTAAAGGAAAAAAATTCTCATTATTCCCAGATTTTGCTACAGGAGGATTAATTGACGTTTCTTCATACAATGACGGCAAAGGCAAGATTATTACCCGTGCAAAAATGGATCTTAGCGACGAAAAAAAAATAACAATAACCGAACTTCCATATGGTTCCACAACAGAATCATTGATGGATTCTGTAGAAAAAGCAGCAAAAAACAACAAAATTAAAATTGCCTCAATCAACGATTTTACATCAGATAAGGTTAATATAGAAATAAAATTGCCAAGAGGTGTTTATTCAAAAGACGTTGTCGATTCCCTTTACGCATTTACAGACTGTGAACAAACAGTTTATTGCAATCTGCTTGTCATAAAAGACAATATGCCAGTACAAATGACATGTACAGAAGTAATACAACATCATGCACATCAATTAACTGATATTTTACGAAGAGAACTTGAACTTGAAAAGTCTGAACTTTTAGACAGATTGCATTTACGCACTATTGAGCGAATTTTTGTTGAAGAGAGAATCTATAAAGATATTGAAAATAAAAAAACTGAAGAAACTGTAATAAAAGCTGTAATTGACGGTTTTAAGCCTTTCAAAAAAGAACTAATCCGAGAATTGACAGCAGAAGATGTTGATCATTTGCTAAAAATTCCTATCAGAAAAATTTCTCTCTACGATATGAACAAAAACAAACAAGAAGTTGTTTCCATCAATGCGAGACTAAAAGAAATTGAAAACTTGCTAAATCATTTGGTAGATTATGCTATTTCATATCTTGACAGTATTGAAAAAAAATTAAATCCAGAAACTACAAAACGAAAAACTAAAATTGTAAATATAAACACAATTGACGTAAAATCAGTAGTAAAACGCGACATTCCATTGAAATATGATTCAAAAACTGGATATTTGGGAATTTCTGTTCCAAGCGGCGAAGAATTATTCAAGGTAACGCCATATGACAAAGTTCTTTATATAAGAAAAAGTGGCATTTTCTCTGTTTCTGAATGTCCGGATAAGATTTTTGTAGGACCTGCGATGTGGTATAGCGTTCTTGCCGACAAAGAAAGTCTATCAAAAGTTTTATTTACAATTCTCTATCGTGAACCAGAAACTCAATATATTTATATTAAAAGATGCAAAGTTCTATCATTCATAATGAACAGAGACTACTTCTTTGCTCCCGACGGAATGGAAATTCTCCATATCGACACCAGAAAGAATTTCTCTTTCACACTAAACTATGTAAAAAAGCCAAGAGTAAAAATCTTAAAAGAAACCTCATCAATTGAAGTTCTAAAATAAAATGAATATTCGTTCAAAATATACAGTTTCAGAACAAAATATAAAAGGTTCTCGTTTTCTTTCTGAATTATTCTCTTGTTCAACGCAAAAAGACGCAAGAGATATCATAAAAGCACAAAAAACAAAATACAAAGACGCAACTCATGTTGTACATGCTTTTATTATTGGCGATAATGCTGAAATTAGCGGAATAAGCGATGACGGAGAGCCATCAGGAACAGCTGGAAGACCAATTCTTGACATTCTTAGGGGAAACGGAACAACAAATCTTATTCTAACAGTAACTAGATGGTTCGGTGGCACATTACTTGGAACAGGTGGGCTTGTAAAAGCATATGGAAGCTCTGCAAAACAAGTACTTGAAAAAGCCGCAACTGAAAATGCAATAGAAGAATTTATCCCAAAAACAGAAATTTTCTTTTCAACAGATTACAATTTATACAAATTAATAAAATTACAGATGAAAGAATTCTGTCTTTTTGACGTAGAAGAAAACTTTGGAACAGAAATCAAAATAAACTGTAAAATTAAATCTTCAGAATTAGAACAATTTTCCATTATCCTAAAAAATCTTTCAAAAGGAAAAATTCTTATAAATTGTTAAAAATACATTTTTCAATTCCCAAAACAGATTCTTCTATTTTTTCTTTTTTCATTCCAGAATAATTTATCACGAGAGTGTGTTCTTTTTCCTTTTCTACACTTCCGTTGTAATATTGCGACAACAAATTTATCTTTATACCAAACGTCTCAAATTGTTCACTCAGTTCTGCATCCGTTTTATCAATATCAATATGCAATAGAAAATGAAGACCAGAATTTTCTTCTGAAATTGTGCAAATTTTATTCAGCTTTGATTTTTTTATACAACAAAGAATTTCATCCTTTATTTTTTTGTAGCAAGTTCTCATTCTATTAATATGCTTTTCAAAATATCCCTTTGAAATAAATGAAGAAAGTGTGTACTGCTCAAATGAAGAAACTGTACATGAATAAAATCCCAGTTTTGTATAAAATTTTTCAATTAATGATAACGGAAGCACCATATAGCTTATACGGATAGTTGGTGAAATTGTTTTTGTAAATGTATTCATATAAATTACTTTTCCACTTACATCAATAACCTGCAATGGAGGAATTGCCTTTCCTTTCATTCTAAACTCACTATCATAGTCATCTTCAATTATGAAACGTTCATCTTTTTTATTAGCCCAGCTTAAAAGTTCATAACGTCTACTAATAGGTGTTACAATTCCCGTTGGAAAATGGTGAGAAGGCGAAATATGAACAATTTGAGGATTTTGACGTTCCAATTCTTCAATTTTAATTCCATTTTCATCTAACTGAATTTTCTGACACAAAACTTCATTACATTCGTAAATTTGTGCAATTTTCTTATATCCTGGATTTTCGATTGCATAAATCTTATCTTTACCAAAAAGCTGAATTAAAAGATTATACAGATGCTCATTACCTGAACCAATAATTATTTGATCTGGATTTACATTCATATTTTTAAATTGATGTAAATAAACCGCTATCGATTCCCTTAATTCATAACACCCACCCGAAGGCTGCTTCTCCATAAGTTCATTTTTTCTATAAGTAATAACTTCTCGTAAAAGTTTATTCCAAATTGAAAAAGGAAACATTTTAAAATCAAGCGAATTATTTGTGAAATCAAATTTATATTCTTCACTTTCCATTTTAACTAAACTTCTGAACTCATGTTTTTTTGCATCATTCTGGACTTTAATATCACTCTTAATTTCACTTACAAAAAAACCTTTTTTTTCTATTGAATAAATGTATCC
>JAAZCS010000007.1 GCA_012513125.1 Treponema sp.
ACTTCCATCAGGATTAACCCAACGGCAAAGCGCCTCTGCACCATAAAGACATCCTGTTGAATGATTATATTGTGGCTGAAAATAAATTTGAAATTCCTTTCGTTTCAAACCGTCGCGCATTTTAGAAGTAATTTCCGCTTCTGTTATTAAATTTTTGTGCATATTGTGGTTGTAAAAACAGAATGACGTTATTGAAGTGTTCAATATTTTTGACATTGCAATCATTGAGTAATCAATTGCAAGTCTGATATCTGAAAATAAAATATCTCCTTGAAAAACATCATTTATATTGCACAATCCAGCTTTCGCTGTAAGCTGATAGGGAATATCAATTGCAGAACAATCTATATATTTAATTTTTGATAGCTTATCAATTACATCTAGTGTATATGGAACTAAAAACGCAAAAACTGTTGAGTGAAGATGCCCACATACTTCATATGTTTTAATATCCCTTTTCAACGATTTTGCAACGAACTGTAAAATCTCATCACCTTTTTCAAAACCAAAAGTGTCGTTCACAACCCTAAAATTATTAATTTTGAAAACACATAGTGCATAATTTATTTCTAGATTATCATCGAGTGTAGTCTTGCATTGTTTTATAAAACCAGTTTCGTTGTAAATCCCTGTAAAATTGTCTATATCTTCATCTAATATGTCTACATTATCAGAATTATTTTCTTTTTCAAAAAAAGTGGCAGTTATTAACGACTGATTAAAATGATGTGTTGAATATTGTTCCCCATAACCGGACAATCCTAAATATTCACCACAATATGAATCCAATGAATTCTTGAGTGAATCAATACAATTCAATTCTTCAAATCTTTTAGATCTTGCCATACAATTTACAACTAATGAAAAAGAAGGATTTTTTACAGCTTTCTTTACAACAGCTTTTGTATTTTCAAAAACATCAGTTACATTATTCTCTTCAAAAACTGCAACTCTCGAATGTTTAAATACTTGCGCAAAGAATGAAATGGAACCGTCTTCATTTATATTCAAAGGTTCAATTATGTATTGATTTTGATTAATTATGTGACCAATTGGATGTAAAGTTAAATAATCTTTTAGGGAATTTTGAGGAATAGACAACTCATTTGATAAAGCCTCAGCCGTCGGAACATTATCAAGTGTAAAAATGACTCTTTTATCTGGATTTGCGTCTGTCACTGTAAAGATTTTGTTTGTTTGCCTGAACACATGCTCTCTATTTATAAAAACGTCCATTTCTATACTTAAAATAGCAAAAACACAAGCATTATTATACACAACTCCATTTTGAGCAACAAATGTTTCTTTTGATTTAGAATCATTACCAGCAGTTCCACCAAACAACTCAACACTGTCCCCAACAACCTTATGGAAAATATCCAATATTCGCTCTTCTCCATTTTTGAAAGCAGATGTTATTTCAAAGCAAATACTTTTTTTATCCAAGGGGAGAGTTGCAAGAACATCTGCAACATTCTGTATATATTGAAATGGAAAAACTGTAATGTCTGGAAGAAGTCCTAAAGAAACAAAAGTATCAGAATATAAAGCCAAAACGCCTATTGCTTTTTTGCCAATTCCTTTAGATGAAATAACTAGATAAGTCGAAGACCCCATAGTCTTCACATCTGGCAAAAAAGAAGATATTTCTTTTGATACATCTTCAAATCTTTCAGAATCTGAAAAATACAAGATAAAAGAGAATTCATCATTATCAATTTGATTTAATACATCCGCTACAGCTTTTCGGTGATTTTCTTCCTCGCTGAATCCAATACAATACTTCATTAAATGCGTATATTATACATCACAAATGAAATAAAAGAAAATTAATTCAAATGGCGAATCAATCTAAAGCCCCTGTCAGAACAAGCGTTCTTAAGTGAATATTTATATCTACATGCTACACAATTATAATACATCGAATCAAACCACGATCCACCTCGTATGATTTTTTCACTTCCTGAAGAATCACCTTTCGGATTAACTACTTGACCGTTAAATGTGTAGTCTTTATCAGTTGAGTCACCTATCACATCATAATAATCCCAGCACCATTCCCAAACATTGCCGTTCATATCATACAAGCCAAGCGAATTTGCTTTTTTCAATCCTACTTCATGTGTTTTGGCAGAACTTGTGTTCAAATACCATGAATATGAATCTAAATTTGAATCTACATCTTTATTCTCTACATTAAGAAATTTTGAAGATGTTCCAGAAAAAGCTTTATTCCAATTTGCAGATTGAGGATTCCCACCTCTTGCCGCAAATTCCCATTCAGCTTCTGTTGGTAAGCAATATCCATTTTTTGAAGTATCCGCAATGACATCAGCGGAAATTATCTGTTTTTCCAAATTTCTTGTGATATTTTCAATAGTATAGACTTTTTCCAGCCCTACACTCTCGCTAAGTGCATTGCAAAAGTAAACCGCATCATACCAAGTAACTTTTTCAACCGGTCTCAATCCTTGAACTTCACCATCTGCTGGTTTTGAAGAAAATCCGCTTGGACACGAATCAACAGTTTCATCGGATTTCAATATTTCTTCATACAACTGCTGAGTTACTTCATATTTGCTCATCACAAAAGAACTCAACTTTACATTTCTTCCGGAAAAAAAAGAACCCTTGTAATATTCCAAATTTCCACTATAAAATTCTTTCCAAGAAGAATCTGAACCAGAAATTACTACCTCTTTATTTCTAGGAATTATGATTTTTTCATTTGTTTTTTTATACTCAACTTTATTGATTACAATTCCGTGCTTTTCATTTCCAGGGCAAGTTGATTCTTTTTCTATCACAATTGAATAAGTTTTTTCAGAATTATCTTCAGCTGTTACTGTAAATGTCGCTTCATTTGATAAATCACAAAAAGTATCATTTTCTGGAAGAATTGTTGCACCGTATGAAATAGTTGCAGAAGGAATTAACTTTTTTTCATTGATTTCAAAAGGTAACTCAATATAAATTTTATTTTTTTTAATTACTCCGACGAATTTTTCTTTTTTTGATTCATCTGTAAAAACGGTAAATTCAAGAATTTCCTTTTCTGACGATTTTTCCTCTTCGTTTATTTGTGAATCTGAAATATTTTGTTGATTAGAATTTGTTTTTTTATTTTCGATTTTATCGTTTTGAATTAAATCTTCATTTGATGATTTATTATCAGCATTTTCCACTACAGAGTCTACTGAAACACTTTCAGATCCACTAACAGAACTGTTGTCATTCGTTTTGACTTTCTTTTGACAGCTTGAAAATGATAATAAAATTACTATCAATCGCAAACTGCATTTTCTTATACTTTTATTCATATTTAATTTTTAACGCTTTTTTTCATTATAATCAATAATTCCCTTGTGCGCTAATTACTACATGAAGCACTTTCGTGTGCTGTGCATCAAAAACCCTTACAAATTCAAATGTCAAAACTCTATGATCTATTACATCAGGTTTTGTTGGATCAATTGATTTATGACGAATATTTAGTTCCAAGTGTTTCAATGGATTTGAATTTACAATTGCAGATGATTTGAATTCGATATCAAACAAATTTCTTAAAAAATCATTCAAAGCTACAACTTTATCTCTGGTTATCAATCTCGCCATCAACATTGGAAAACTATATCTTGATGGATCTGGACAGCACAACAATCTCGGTGTTGAAATTGAATACTGAGGATTAATTGTATAATCTTGATTTATCATAAACATTCCATAAGGAATCGAACTCAACAAAGCACCAAAACTTTCCTTTTCAACAACACTTTCTTCCAAAGTATCCATTACAGAATTATATAACTTTGAAATCTGTCCTATTTCTGTAAAAGGCTCGTCTTTTAATCTTAATGAAATATCTCCTGTTCTAACCTGTTCACTCATTGTGCTATATAAATCGAAAATTTCAGTTGAAGCCCCATGTTCTGCAATATTTAATCCCTTTTCTTCATCATCATCAGAAACGCGAATTGGTTTGATTTTATCAATTATTTTTAACATAACGAAAGCCACACCAAATGACCAAACTGCACACGCCACAACACCTATCAACTGAGCTAAAAATTGATTACCAAATATAGGGTTTGTTCCTAATTTCTCACTATCACCAAAAATTCCAACTGCTAAAGTTCCCCAAATTCCCGCACATAAATGTACTGGGATAGCTCCTACTGCATCATCAAGTTTTAACAAATCAAGTAATTTACTTGAACCAAGCATCACAATTCCACCAACAGCTCCAATAATCGCTGCTTCACCGGGAGTAACACAATGGCAATTTGCAGTTACCGCAACTAAGCCCGCAAGAGTGCCGTTCAATACAAAATTGACATTAGGCAATCCTGTAACAGCCCATCCTACAAAAAGAGCGACTATCATTCCAGCTCCGGCACCAATACAAGTGTTCATAATTATTTCAGGAACGTCATTTGTTAATGCTAAAGTTGAACCACCATTAAAACCAATCCATCCAAACCATAAAACAAAAACACCAGCTACTGCCATTGGAATATTAGATCCTTGAATTTCCTTTGGTTTACCCTCTTTTGGAAATCTTCCCTTTCTTGCACCCAGAATAATTATTCCAGCCAATCCGACATATCCACCAACAGAATGAACAACAGTAGAACCAGCAAAATCAACAAATCCTAATTTATTTAACCAACCTGCTCCATCCGAAATTCCTGCAGGCTGAAGTCCACCCCATGCCCAATGACCAAAAATTGGATAAATAATTGCTGAAATAATTACAGTGCAAATTATATATGACGAATATTTCATTCTTTCGGCAACCGCTCCAGAAACGATTGTTGCAGATGTTGAACAAAACATTGTTTGAAACAGAAGAAAAACACTTAAATTAAGAGGAAGATTACTTTTCAATCCTGGAATAAAATTAGAAAAACCAACAAATCCAAATTTAGAGGAACCAAACATCAATGCAAAACCAACAATCCAATACAAAAGCAAGGAAATCCCAATATCGGTTAAATTTTTTATTGCAACATTTATACTATTTTTTTCACGTGTTAATCCTGATTCCACCATTTGAAAACAGGGCTGCATAAAGAATACTAAAGCAGCTGAAATTACCACCCAAAGATCATCAATACTTATCTGCATAACTGCACCTCCTAAAAAGTTTAAAAAAAAAGGGCGTTGTAAATTGCATTAAATTTACAACGCCCTTGTCTGAGTTGATTCTTTATATACTTTTTATAAATTATTGTCAACAATACCTATTTCTTTATAAATTATTGCTATATAATTATTTATGCAAAATATCGAATCAACAATTAAAACAATTCAATCAACTTTATTTTCACAACAAGATATTAAATTCAAGGAATTCCAATATAAACTTATTCCTTTTTCAAAAACAGCTGAAAAAATGATTGGAGTTAGAACTCCTTTTTTACGCTCGTATGCCAAAACGCTTTCTAAAGCAGAAGAAGGTCTTATCTTTATTGAAAAATTACCTCATGATTATTTTGAAGAATATAATCTGCATGGATTTATTATTGAAACTTTAAATGATTATAATACAACGATTTATCAGTTAGACAGATTCTTGCCTTTTATTGATAATTGGGCAACTTGTGATTTGATATCACCTAAATCTTTCAAAAAAAATAGAGCTGAATTAGAAAAGAAGATTCACGAATGGTTAAGTTCTGACTTAATTTTCACAAAGAGATTT
The DNA here is from genome assembly GCA_012513125.1 of Treponema sp. GTDB lineage: Bacteria > Spirochaetota > Spirochaetia > Treponematales > Treponemataceae > Treponema_D. The sequence continues at coordinate 5,705 of JAAZCS010000007.1, forward strand.
GCAATCAACATGATAATGAAATTTTTTCTTGATGATTATTTTTCGCTTGAATTTATGAACATTTTATCAAATATTAACTCTGAAGAATACTATTTAAATATGTCTATTGCTTGGTATTTCGCTACAGCACTTTCAAAACAATATAATGACGCAATTAAGGTGATAAAAGAGAAAAAACTTTCTGTTTGGGTTCACAACAAGTCTATTCAAAAAGCAATAGAAAGCCGTCGAATAGATGAAGAAACAAAGATTTTTCTAAGAACTCTTAAAATTTAATTATTTTACCTATTTTATTATACTTTTGTTATACTTTTATTTCATTATTCAAGCTAATCTTCTTATGAGGTATTTTGATGTTTTTAGCACTATTAATTGTTATTTATATTTCCTTTATAAGCTTAGGTCTACCAGATTCAATTCTAGGTTCTGCTTGGCCGGTAATGTTTTCAGACTTCAATGTTCCACTTTCTTATGCTGGTATTATAAGCATGATAATCGCAGGAAACACTGTTATCTCAAGTCTTTGTAGTAGCAGACTCATAAAAAAATTTGGAACTGGAATTACAACTTTCGTTAGTGTCCTGATTACAGCAATCGCTCTTTTTGGTTTTTCAATTTCATCACAATTTTTCCAGCTATGTCTTTGGGCAATTCCGTACGGTTTGGGTGCTGGTTGTGTTGATGCAGGATTAAACAATTTCGTGGCACTACACTATAAATCAAGACATATGAGCTGGCTACATTGTTTTTGGGGGCTAGGAGCCATGATTGGACCTTACATAATGGGGTTCACATTATCCAATGGTAATTCGTGGAATATGGGTTACAAAACTATTAGTATTATTCAGATTATACTTGTGATTATTTTATTCTTCTCTTTACCACTTTGGAAAAAGATTTCTAACAACAATAACAATTTGGAAGAATCGATTAAACCTAAAGTATTAAGTTTACCTCAAGTGTTTGCACTAAAAGGTGCCAAAAATGTATTCATTGCTTTTTTTTGCTATTGTGCATTGGAATCAACTGCAGGACTCTGGGCAAGTAGCTATCTTGTTATTATAAAAGGACTTGACGTTTCACTAGCTGCAAAATTTGCTTCTCTTTTTTACATTGGTATAACAGCAGGCAGATTTCTTTGCGGTTTTATCTCTGAAAAACTCGGTGATAGAAACATGATTAGATTAGGTCAGGGAATTATTTTTACAGGATTAATTCTCTTATTCATTCCAACAGCCTCTTCTGTTCCACTTATTGCTTTAATTTTAATCGGTTTAGGCTGTGCTCCAATCTATCCAAGCTTAATCCATTCTACGCCAATCATTTTTGGAGCAGAAAATTCGCAATCATTAATTGGAATTCAGATGGCAACTGCCTATATCGGCTCCACTTTCATGCCTTCAATTTTTGGATTCCTTTCTACAAAACTTTCTGTAAGCCTATATCCTGTCTATTTATTGTTCTTTCTAATCTTGATGATTGTGATGACTGAGTTTTTGATAAAAATATTACACGAAAAAAGGAGTTAGAGATATGTTTACTCAAACTACTTATAACAAAAAAATAACAACAACTCTTTCCGATAAAAACGCAACAGATAATACAAAGAAATTATACCAATATCTTTACAACTGCTATGGCTCTAAAATCATTTCTGGTCAAATGGAAAATGCATGGAACAATGACTGCAATATGCTGAATAGAGTTTATGCAGATGTAAAAAAATACCCAGCAATAATGGGTTTTGATCTCCTAAATTACACGATTTCTGGAAAATCTTCTTTTAATATTCAAACTCAAAGAGCAATAAATTTTTGGAACGGAAAAAATTACAACGGCGACAAAATAACAGAATCAAAACATGGTATTGTAACATTTATGTGGCACTGGAATGTTCCACTTATGACAAAAGATAATGCTTTTGGATTTTATACTACAAATGAAAATCCTAATTCAAATACAAGTTTTAGAATCCCTTACGACATTAGCACTAAAACATGGATAAAAGATTCTTTTGAATACAAACAAATAATATCTGATTTTGAACTAATTGCAACTGAACTTCTTACACTTCAAAAGAATGACATTCCAATACTTTGGAGACCGCTCCATGAAGCTTCAGGCAATGTTGATTATCAAAAAGATGGCAAAGCGTGGTTCTGGTGGGGATGTGGTACAAAAACTGATTCTAGTAATATTGCATGTAAAGAATCTTACATTGCTCTTTACAAATTGATGTATAATTTTTTTCAAAAAGAGAAAAATATTCATAATTTAATTTGGGTCTGGAATGCACAAAATATTTCTTGGTATCCAGATGACGATTATGTAGATTTGATTGGATACGATGTATATAGAGAACCTAAAAACTACATCAATGACGACTCAATTTATCAAATTTATAGCAATATTCCCAATTCAAAAAATAACAAAATGCTTGCTTTAACAGAAAATGGAGTTTTCCCATCAAAAGAATCATTCTTTTCTTCAAATAACAGATGGTCGTATTTCATGACTTGGAATGATGGAAATCACGATAATACCGGAAAATTCGTTACAAGAGATACTGCACAAGGGAATTTTTGGTCTGGAAACTTTCACAATGAAAATGAACACAAAATTGATGTTTTTAACTGCTCTGATATTATTACATTAAGTGATATTGAAGATTTTACTAGCTATAATTTATAAACATCTTTATATTGTTCTTCAGGACATTTTTCAAAAAAGATTTTGATTCTTAATCGTAAATCATCATTATCTTTTGCATTCAAGAATTGTGTTTGTGCAAAATGTGAAAATAGAAAATTCTCACTATAGTAGGTAAAAAATCTTTGTAATCGTGTCTTCCAAAACTCAGGTGGCTGATATTTTTCAATATTATCAATATATTCTAATGCTAATAAACATAAATCAATTGTTCTATTATTAATTTCTTTATTGTCGATATAATTTTTAATTTGAGAAAAAATCCATGGTTTAGATACAGCAGCTCTTGAAATCATTACTCCATCACAATCTGGACACTTTTCAATAGCATTTTGAAAAGAAATAATATCTTTAACATTTCCATTTAAATATACTTTTACATCAGAATTTCTATAACGATTTGATAGTTCATTACAATATTCATAACGTGGAGTTTTAATCAGTTTTTCTTTCTTTGTTCTCGGATGTAGTGTCAGCAAATCAACACCTTCTTGAACTAACATATCTGAAAAATCGAAAAACTTCTTATCTGTAAAATCATCATCTCCCAACCGATATTTTACACTAAATCTTTTATGTTCATTATTTTCAGTGTTATAATTATCAATGATTTTTCGAACAGTGTGAACTAACTCTACTGTTTCGGACAATGGTTTTAGCATACATGCTATTCCAGCACCAAATCTATAAATATCAGGCGCTGAACATCCCATATTTAAATCAATACCAATTCCGGGTAATTGAACAATTGTTTCAGTAGCTTTTTTTATTAATTCAGTAGATTTACCTGTTAGTTGCCATACAATTTTATCTGGCTCAGGTTGAGGATTAAGATAGAATTTTTCAAAAGGTCCGTTTGTAATCAAAGTTCCAGCATTAATCATTTCTGTGAAATATTCATCACAACCATTAAAATGATTTAAAAGAATTCTAAATGCAGGATTACTTATTGTTGCCATCGGACCACAAATTAGTTTGAATTTCATTTAAAATAAAAAAAGCCAGCAGCTACCTACTTTCCCGCTAAAGAGCAGTATCATCGGCGTAAGAGAGCTTGACTTCCGTGTTCGGAATGGGAACGGGTATTGCCTCTCCACTATGGCC
>JAAZCS010000069.1 GCA_012513125.1 Treponema sp.
ATCATGTAATTATCTTCATGGTGCTTTTCCTTTAATTTATGATATTGGAGAACACAGAAAATTCCAAAAAATTGTAAATCTAGTGATGAATTTTCAACGACGAAAAATGGAAAAAATATTGCTTAAAGAACAAGCTACTGATGTTATTTCCTTTCATTTTGCATTAGGACCGGTTCTTCATAACGCAGTAAGAAAATTAAATAAAACGAATACTAAAAAAATTAATATTACTCAAATTGTAACAGATCCATTTACGGTACCAAAAGCTTGGTTCTATGAAAAAGATTTAAATTATTTTGTTTATTCACAACAAGCAAAAGAGGCGGGTATTGAATGTGGAATAAACCCATCTAAAATAACTATAATTCCTTTCTTAATGAACACAAAATATAGAACTATGTATACCCCTGAACAGATAATTCAAAAGAAAAAAGAATTGGGATATGATGAAACTAAAAAATTATTGTTGTTAGTTGGTGGAGGAGAAGGTCTTCCTGGAGCAACAGATATTATAAATCAATGTATATTACATAAGTCAAAATTTGAAATAGCAATTATTTGCGGAAGAGATGTAGCAAAAAAAGAAACATTAGAATTGTTGTCTAAAGCATATCCCAGATTGGGGCTTCATGTTTACGGTTTTATTAACTATCTTGATGAATTGATAAAAATCTGTGATTGTGCGGTTATAAAGGCTGGTCCTGCAACTTTATTTGAAATTCTTTCATGTAAAAAGCCTGTTATTATTTGTAAATATATTCATAATCAAGAGCTTGGAAATATGAGGTATGCAATTGATAAAAAAGTTGGATACTTTATTCAAAAACCAAATTTAATCTATAAAAAAGTTAATCAGATTATGAATCAATCTGATTTTGACAAAAAAATGAAAACGAATTTTGATAATCTTAATATAGATACAGACTGTAGTAAGGTTGCCAAAATTCTATTAAATAAATCTATTTAGATTCTGAAGAACAATTAAATTTTTTAATTATTCTTTCTTCATATGATTTTTTTATTAAATCATCAATTTGCATTTCTGTATAAATATTTTCAGCATCTTCAATTCTTCCTCTTAAAACTGGATGTTTCGGCGAGAATAATACACAGCAATCTTCATATGGAAGAATTGAAGTGTTATAAGTATCAATGAAATAGGATGTATTGATTATTTCTTCTTTGTCCATGCCACAAAGAGGTCTTAGTATTGGAAATTCTGCAAAGTGCTCTGTAACAGTCATATTTTCAATAGTTTGACTTGCAACTTGTCCTAGGCTTTCACCTGTAATAATGCAACTAGCATTAATTCTCTTAGCAAGAATATTTGCAACTTTCATCATACACACTCTTAGAATTAATGTTGACCATGCTTCTGGTGCCTTTTGTTTAATGAGCATTTGAACATCTGTAAAAGGCACAATATTCAAATATAATTGCAAGCCGTAGTTTGCAAGTTTTTGTGCTAATGTTTCAACTTTTTTTTGAGCTTCTTCTGAAGTGTATGGATATGAATGAAAATAAATACATTCTATTCTCATTCCTCTTCTAAGCATTCTATATCCTGCAACAGGGGAGTCTAATCCGCCAGAAAGTAAAAGCAGTCCTTTGCTGCTACTGCCCACAGGAAGACCTCTACAACCTTTTCCGGATTCGCTGTAAATGTAGCATTTTTCCCTAACTTCAACATTAATTGTACAATCAGGATTATGAACATCAACTTTCATTAAGGATTCAACATCGTCTGCTACTTCACAACTAATTTCATAAGAATTCATTGGAAAATTCTTCATTGCTCTTCTTGTTTCAATTTTAAATGTTTTTCTACCTTTTTCTTTTTCTTTGAGGGCAACTTTGTATACTTCTTTTTTCATCTGTTCCAAATCGCATTCGCAGACTGAAGTTCTTGCCCATCCTGTAATACCTAAAAGGTGATTTAGTGTAAATTCAACATCTTTTGAATCTTCCTCTAAACATTCAATATACATTCGTCCTGCATGAAGAATAATATTTGTTTTTTTTCCTTCAAGATATGTTTTTGTGTTTTTTACTAATAATCTTTCAAATTCATGAAGATTTGAGCCATTTAATGTTAATTCACCTAATTTTGCTAAATATGTAATCATTATAA
>JAAZCS010000008.1 GCA_012513125.1 Treponema sp.
AAATCCCGTTAACTTATCTTCAGAAAAATATTTATTTCCAATTTGAATTTCAAATACTTTAGGAGTTATCTTTACACTTTTTAATGGAAAATATGCACAAAGTTGCTTTCCCCCTTTTCCAAGCATGAAAATCTTTGTAGAAACATATGAGGGTACAACCACTTGTTTTTGTGTTAAATTTTTATCAGAAAAAGTTCCTGCAAGAGCATATTGTAAGTCATCTTCAGAAATAGTTGATATCGGCTTAAACCCCAGTAAAACGGTGTCTGGACTTAGAAATGAATTCAAAAACTCCAACTCAATAAAGAATTTTCTTTGAGTATTTGTATCTTTTTCATAAGCAGTAAAAAAGAAACGCCAAAAGCATATTCCATTCTTTTTTTTATTTGCTAATAGACTCTTTCTGAATAAAACTAGACTTTTCTTTGAAGTTTTCATTATTAAATCCCCTACCCTACTTTCATTTTCGGTAGAAATTTAATTTACTTCAATAAAAAAGTTTTATTCATTAAACAATTTATCAATAGATTTGTTTAATTCTTTCTGCTCTTGTGGAAAATTATCGTTTAAAAATTCAAAACACGATACAGCCGCTTTCTGAGCATGTTCATACCATATTTTATATAATTCAGGCTTCAAATCGTCACCTGGAAAAGGTGCACCTTGAACATCAGAAACTAATCCTCTTAACATTGTAATAAACTCTTTTGATTTTTTATCCATATATTAGAACTCCTATAATAAATTGTTATTAAGCCAATATTATATATTTATTTCTATGTTATTTCCAGTACAACTATAATTTTTATCACATATAATCATTTCACTTCTTCTTATTATTGCATTTTTATATAACCTAATTGCAGCTTCTTTTACATCGTTTACTGTTAATGACAGCAAATCTTGTCGTTTCTTTTCCAATAAATCTGGAGTAATAAGATTTAAAAATCTTTTTAAACCAACTTTTCCTTTTTCAGTTGGATCAAGAGGAATAATTAAATCACTGTAGCATGAAATTATTGTCTTTTCTAATTCTTCAGATGTTAATTCCTTCATAGAAAATTCTTTCAATGATTCAATGAACAAATCTAGAGATTTATTTGGTGTCGGATCATGCCAAGAGGCTAAAATGCAAAGAGCTTCATATACGTCAACATAAGCATTTCCTCCATACGCACCTCCAGTCATTCTAATTTTTTCCCAAAGCTGATGTCCACTTATCCACGAACAAACTAAATCTTCTGCAATAGAATCTTTTGAAAGCCAATCTGAACAATCAAAGCATAATGATGCATATCCAACTTGCGAATCAATTTTGCAAATTTCTTTTGAAACTTCTTCCTCTGAGTTTGAATTTGAATAAATAAATTTTTGGTAATCATCTTTTGTGTAATTTATTTTTTCTTTTAGTTCTTTCAAACTTGCTTCTTCAATAAAATCACTTAAATATTTTTTAACATCAAAAGTAGATTTTTCATCCGCTGCAACATGAATAATGGCACCTTGGTCTTTAATAGAAGTATACATTGTGGAAAATTGCTTTAATAAATCAGATGTTTTTTCTTTTGAATAAGAATCGAGATGATAAAACTGAGTTATTCCATATAACAATTCATTGATTACAGTATATTTTGATTTGTTTCTTTTTGTACGAAGAATTGAATATTTTCCTCCATTATCAATAAATGAAGTTTTTTTGTATGTAATGTATTCATCCAAAAGATTATTAAAATGCGTTTCATCAGAAAAATCCATTGTTGATATAATCTGACCAAACAATTTTAAAGATTCTTCAGTTTTTTCTCTTAAGAACTTGCAAGATATATTCATCCACATTCGGTGATAAATATTTTTTTCATTTACTTCATGTTTTTTTTGATTTTCACTTTCTGGAATTGATGAAAGTTCAAGTTTTACCCATGTGTCACCCATGATACAAGCCATTTCCTGAGTACAATCAGCCCAATTTTTTCCATTCCACCCCATATTAGTCAAAATAGAAGTAAATAAAGGAATATCTAGAAAATATTCAGGAGAAAGATTATCAATAGGAAAGCAAACATCAACATAAACGATGCCCCTCGTGTCAAATTTATTAAAAATACAAGGGATATTTATGCCATTTCGATTTAGAACTTCATATTCGGTGTCAATTTGTTCACGTTTTTGATTTAGCTCATTAATCGATAGATGAGGAATACAGCTCAATTCCGCTTCGGTTTCAACTTTTTGCTGATATTCATGAAGCGATTTCAACTCTTCTTTCAATTCAACCTTATTTATTGTCTTTTCACTTTTTTTGATTATTTCTTTTTCGATTTTTTGACGTTGTGCAAAATATTTTTTTGACGGTTCCACAAAAATCGTGCCAAAAATATTGTTATCAAGAAAATATTTTTTTATAAGTGAACGAGTATAATCTTTATCTTTCTTAATTTTTTCTTTCACAATATTAAATTCAGAAATAGAGTTTAAAAAATAAGAAGGTTTCTTTCCTTGTCCCCATGCTTTTGTTACTTTATTCATTAAAACAAGTGAAAACGGCCCATAACTTCGATTTGTTTCACGTAAACTAAAATCAATTCCCATAATTGCAGAATCAATATCTTTGTCACTTATTCCTTCATCATATATCTCTTGTATCGATTTCAAAATTAGTTCTTTTACTTTTTCCTCATCACCTTTTTTTACACCTTGTAGTCCAAATGAAAAAATACTTTCATCAAGATAGACTGCAAAATGTCCGCAAAAAGGATTCATTCCCTGCCCTAATTCAGAATTCTGCAATTTTACACTAAGAGGAGAACTATCATTACCACTAATAACTTCAGCCAAATAATTTTTTTCACTATCACTTTCACCTGAATACCAAACTAAATCCACAACTGAACCAGTTGCACCATTATCAGGAGCAATAGCCTTAATGCAAAAAGATTTATCACTTTTATTAATTTTATGAAGTTCTCTAATTTTATTATTCATAAAAGGAAGAGAAGAATTAATATTTTCACAAGAAAACAAACCATATTTTTTTTCAAGACGAGAAATATATTTTTCAGAGATAAAATCTAATTGTTCCTTGGTAGAAATATTTCCGTATAAAAATAATAAACAATTTGACGGACAATAAAATTCTTTGTGAAACGCAAGAAAATCCTCATATTGTAATGAAGGGATGCATATTGGATCTCCTCCTGAATCATATTTAAAAATGGAATCAGAAAACATCGATTTTAAAATCTCATCAAATGCAACTTGCATAAAATCGGAATAACTTCCTTTCATTTCATTAAATACTACGCCCTGAATTGACATTTCACCTTTTTCATTCAATTCAAAACGATGACCTTCTTGCATAAAAGTTTGCCTAGAAATCTTTGGAAAGAAAACCGCATCGGCATAAACATCCATCAAATTGAAATAATCTGATTTAATAATTGAAGCGGCAGGATAAAGAGTTTTTTCAGGATAAGTCATTGCGTTCAAAAATGTTTTGACACTCTGATTATCCAAAGTATTGAATGGTTCTTTCAATGGAAATTTTTCAGAACCACATAAAACTGAATGCTCCATAATATGAGCAACTCCAGTTGAATTATTTGGCAAAGTTCTAAAACCGAAAGAAAATAGATTTTCTCTGTCATCATTAATAATGTGATAAACTTCCAACCCAGTAGTTTTATGACGAAAATATACAGCTTTTGCGTTATAATCGTTTATATCCTCAACATTTAAAAGTACAAAGTCTTTATATTCTTTTCCAATATTTTCTTTACAATTTAAATCAAA
>JAAZCS010000070.1 GCA_012513125.1 Treponema sp.
GTATAGACTCACAATTTTGAATAAACCAGTTTGAATAATTTCTGAAAGGTGTCTTATCTTCGGTTTTAGGTGGAATTAAAATTGACAGTTAGATATTGATGTTTTAAGTTGTCATTAAGTTTAATCAACAACGTAAATTCTGGAGGATTATTATGACTAAACAATGTAACGAAAATTTTACAACTATTGATGGTGAATCTTTTTATAAAATTGAAAATTTTGATTTGATGGATGATTTTCTTATGACAATAACTAGTTCATCAGATGTATGGAATTTTTGTTGGTCAAAAGGAGGAATAACTGCAGGTCGAATTGATTGCGACCATGCAATATTTCCATACTATACTGCCGATAAAGTTTCAGATGCTCGCTCGTATACAGGTTCTTACACATTAATTAAAATTATAAAAGATGGAATAACTAAATTCTGGGAGCCATTTGCTACACTTTCAAATTCAATTTGCTCAAGTTTTCAATTAAGAGATAATTTTCAATACAATATTTATAAAAATCTTGAAGGTTCATGTGTTTGGTTTGAAGAAATTGATAAAGAACTAGAAATTTCATTCAAATATTGCTGGACATCTTCATCAAAATTCGGCCTTGTTAGAAAAGTTCAACTTACTAATCTTTCAAAAAATACAATTTCACTTCAAATATTAGACGGATGCAGAAATATTCTTCCACCTTGCTGTACATCTGATTTTCAAAATAACAATAGCGTTCTTTTAGATGCATACAAAAAGACAGACTTAATAAAAGACATAAACTTATCATTATTTTCGTTATCTGCTGTAGTTTCAGACAAAGCAGAACCTAGTGAAGCTTTATATGCAAATACATGCTGGTTTTCAACAAATGATAAAGTTTATCTTGATTCCACTACTCCAGAATTATTTCTATCAAATGACAATGAAACAGAAATTGAACAAATAACCACATTAAAGGGAAAACGAGCATCTTGTTTTATAATTAAAGATGTTACCCTATCACAAAACTTAGGTAACGAAAACTGGTATCAAGTTTTTGACACTTCATTAGATGCTACTAAAATTGAAGAATTAGCTAAAATAATATCAAACAAGACAGAATCACTTAAACTATTAAAAGAAGATATTCTTCAGACCAAGGAAAAACTTAATGAATTTGTATCTGCCGCAGACGGAATTCAAGAAACAGCTGATAAAATGACTTGTACACATCATTTTGCAAATGTGATGTTCAACATAATGCGCGGTGGCGTTTTTACTGACAACGGAAAAATCAATTTGCAGGATTTTGAGAAATTTGTTCTATCAAGAAACAAAAAACAAAACGAAAGTGTTCATTCTGTATTAGCAGATTTCAAAAAGATTAAAGACATAGACTACAACTCACTTTATAAACAAATCCAACAAACAAAAGACAGCCAATTAATGCGCCAATTTCTTGAATATATGCCATTGACATTTTCACGCCGCCACGGAGATCCAAGCCGACCATGGAATCGGTTCAATATTAAACTTCAAGATGAAACAGACAATCCTATCTTGAATTATGAAGGAAATTGGAGGGATATTTTTCAAAACTGGGAAGCCTTAGCATGGTCATATCCTCAATACATAAAAAATATGTGCTCAAAATTTGTAAATGCAATGACTATCGATGGTTTTAATCCATACAGAATTTCTCGTCAGGGAATAGATTGGGAAATACCAGAAGAAAATAATCCATGGGCAAATATTGGATACTGGGGCGACCATCAGGTAATATATCTTGAAAAATTACTTGAGTTTTACAGTTGCATTGATAGAAATGAATTATTATCTTTACTGAACAAGGAATTATTCACAAGTTCAAATGTTCCGTTTAGAATTAAAAGTTTTGATGAAATCGTAAAAAATCCTCGCGATACAATCTTCTTTGATAGGAAATTGAGCGATGAAATAGTCAACAAAGCAAAAGAAATGGGTTCAGATGCAAAACTTGTCCTAGATAAAACTGAAAATCCAGTTCTAGTAACACTTACAACAAAATTGTTGCAAATTGTCATTTCAAAAGTTGCCAATTTTGTTCCAGACGGAGGAATCTGGCTAAACACTCAACGCCCAGAATGGAACGATGCAAACAATGCACTTGCCGGGTATGGGCTTTCAATGGTTACAGTCTGTTATTTAAGAAGATATATTGCTTTTTTAATCTCGCTTTTTAGTGATTCACCTGAAGAAAGTTTTGACATTCCAAAAGAAACTGGAAATTGCTTTTTAGAACTTACTAAACTTTTCCTACAGAGAACTGGCAAAACCACATTCTCTGATGATAAAGAAAGATTTAATTTTGTAAAAAAAGAAGGACTAATCTTTGAACAAGAACGAAATTCTTTATATCAAAACGGATATTCCGACGAAAAAATAAACATTTCTTTTGAAGAAATAATCAATGGTCTAAAAGCTATCAATTCTCTTCTTGAAATTACCATAAAAAATAACAAACGAACTGATAAAATTGGAAAATCATTATATCATTCATATAATACTCTAAAAATCACCGATACCGAGATGAAAATAGAACAATTACAAGAGATGCTTGAAGGTCAAGTTGCCGTCCTTTCATCAGGATTGCTGACCCCAGAAGAAGCAATCAATGTATTCAAGGCGTTAAAAAACAGTCGTATGTTTGAAGAACGACAATATTCGTACATGCTTTATCCAAATAAGGAACTTCCATTTTTTACAGAAAAGAATTGTATCGTTCAAAATGAAATTACAACAATAAAAGAATTAATTGAAAAGACTGACAACAAGATTTTAAGAAAAGACTGCAATGGAAATTATCACTTTAACCCAGATTTTAGAAACTCAAGAATTATGAATGAAATTATCGGAACTCTTCCTGAATCTCAAAAGCCTACAAAAGAACAATCCATCTTTCTTAATTGTTTATACGAAAAAACATTTTCACATCAATCTTTTACAGGTCGATCAGGGACTTTTTATGCATATGAAGGTTTAGGAAGTATTTATTGGCATATGGTTTCAAAACTGCTTCTTGCCGCTCAGGAAAATTTTTTCAAGGCAGACAATCTATACAAAGACGGAAAATGCAATCTTCAAACTGTAAATGAATTATCAGAAATGTATTACGATATTAGAAAAGGTATTGGATTTAATAAGAAAGCTTCTGTTTATGGTGCTTTTCCATCAGATCCATACTCACACACACCATCAGGACAAGGAGCAAAACAACCTGGCATGACAGGACAAGTAAAGGAGGAAATTCTTACTAGATGGGGAGAACTTGGAATTAGAGTAGAAAACGGGATTTCGTTTTTTAATCCAATCTTGTTAAAAAAAGACGAATTTTTAAGCAATGGAACTTTATCTTTCACTTGGTGTGGCACAAAAATTACCTA
>JAAZCS010000071.1 GCA_012513125.1 Treponema sp.
GATAATTCCTCTGCACCGCCAGCAATCATTATCTCTTGTCTTCCATCAGCAATAGCCTCATATGCATAACCTATAGCCTGACTACCAGAAGTACATGCTGTATCAGTTACAATTACTCTACCTCTAATTTGATAATATACAGACAAATTGCATGCATTTGTTTGTGGCATAGCTTTTATATAAGTCTGAGAATTCAATCCCGAAGAATCACCTGTTCTCATCATTTCAGCTAAATCAGAAATTGCATCCATGCTACCCATACAAGTTCCATATGCAATACCTGTTCTGCCATTCTTTAATTCATCAATAACATCAGCATCTTCCGTTAAGAAACCTGCCATTCTTAATGCATCTTCTGTTGAAACTAAAGAAAGAAGAGCAACTCTTCCCATTCCTCTAATTTTTTTTCTTGGAAAAGTAGGTAATTCACCATCATAAGGACAAGCCATTCTAGTGTTCATTTTGCTAAAACGTTCCCATTCAGTCATATACCTAATTTTATTCTTGCACTGTTTTAAATTATCATAAGCAGATTCCCAATCTCTACCTAATGCAGAAATCATTCCTCCACCAGTAACAACTACTCTTCTTTTTCCATTTGGTTTTGTAAATATCATTGCATACCACCATTTACTGTTATAACTTGTCTTGTAATATAAGCTGCAGCGTCCGAAAGTAAGAATACTGCCAATCCTGCTATTTCCTCTGGTTTTCCAGCTCTCTTCATAGGAATTGTGTTCATAATCATTTCATAAACAGAAGGATCTATTGCTTTTGTCATTTCTGTTTCAATTACACCTGGTGCTATACAATTTACAGTAACACTTCTTCCAGCCAATTCAACAGCTAACGCCTTTGTAGCACCAATTATTCCCGCTTTACTAGCACTGTAATTTGTCTGACCTCTGTTTCCGCTAATTCCACTAACAGATGAAATTGTAATAATTCTTCCACCACGTTTATTTTTTCTACTTGCCAATGGCATTACCAAAGGACTTAGAACATTATAAAAACTATCTAGATTTGTATGAATTACTGAATCCCAATCATCACCAGAAAGAGCAACAAAAGTGTTATCTCTCGTAATTCCAGCATTATTAATAATTCCCCAAAGTAAACCCTGTTTTTCTGTCATTTCAGTCAATTTTGCTTTGCAATCATCACGATTTGATATATCAAATTGAATTAATTCACCTTGTCCACCATTATCAACAATCTGTTTTAATGTATCTTCTGCTTTTGCTTTATTGCCATTATAATGACATATAACATAATAACCCGCTTTAGCTACTTCAATTGCAATTGCTTTTCCAATTCCACCACTGGCTCCAGTTACTAAAACCTTTTTCTCGTCCATATTATCATCCTTAGTCTTTAAATAAATTATGAATATCTTCAGTTTCCATTACTGATATCTTTGCTGTAACAGAAGGCTGATCATCACCCTTTTCTTCATATAAATTGCAAATATATCGATAAATATGATTCTCTTCATCTCTGAAATCTTCATTTATTTTCATTTGTATAGTATTACCATTTTTAAAAAAATCAACAGAAGAATTAAATTCCATAACACTTAAGATAAATCCTGGTAGAGGAGAACGTCCTTTTTCTGTATTTGTAATTCCTGTTAATGCAGATATTCCCTGAGCCATGAATTCAAAACCAGCCCAACTTGGAACTCCGTCATATTCTTCTTCATAAAAAATGCAATCTTTTGTTATATCGTATTCACTTACTATTGTATGATTTATACTGTCATGCTGAATTACTCTAGACAGCAAAAACATTTTACCTTTATGTGGAAGCATCCAGATTAAATCATCGTGCTCGATTAGCTGTGGTATTTTTCTCTGTTCATTAATCATATTTTTCTCCAACTGATTAAAATCCTATTACAAGGCTTGCGTTAGCTCCACCAAAAGCAAAAGAATTTGAAAGACATGTCTTTATTTCTTTTTTTATTGATTTATTTCTGCCATCTATAATATTCAATTCCGGCAAATTAGCATCCTGTTCTCCATCCCAAACCTGTAATGGCAATTCTATATTATTATTTTTTCCTTTATTTTTTACAAGTGCCTCATAACAAATTGCTAGTTCCAAAGAAGCGGATGCTCCTAATGTATGACCTGTTATTGCTTTTGTTGTGCTAACCGGAACTTTATTATCGCCAAAAACTATATTAATTGCTTTTGCTTCCATGGAATCATTAAATTTAGTTCCAGTTCCGTGCATATTTATATAATCTATATCACTTGGATGCAAGAACGACATATCTAGTGCTTTTTTCATTGAACTTTCAGCACCTTTTCCAGATGGATCTGGCGACGTCATATGATAGGCATCAGCACTTTCTCCCCATCCAAGAAGTTTTATTTCATTTTCATTTTCACTCAAAAATTCTTTTGTTAACACAAAAAATGCAGCACCTTCACCTAAAGTGATTCCATGCCTGTTTTGGCTAAACGGATTAGTTTTTTCATCAGAAATTGCACCCAAAGAATTAAATCCCAGCAATGTAGTATCCGAAGCAATATCAACACCACCTGCAATTACTGCATCAACAAAACCAGCTTTTATCATTTCTGCAGCTTTTATAATAGCACCAGCACTAGAAGAACAAGCTGTACTAAATGCACAACTTGGTCCTGTTATACCATATTTCTCTGATATAAATGTTGCAACGTAATCTGCACCTTGCATTTCAATGGAATAATCATTATTAAATACTCCATCTGCAAAATATTCTCTATGTCCTGCTAATGAAAATTCAGTTCCATTATCACAAGAGCCAACGCAAACACCGATTCTATCTACGCCGTATTTACTTTTTGTTATTTCAATGATATCGCTAATTTGATTTAATGCTTGTTCTTCAATGCGAATAATTCTCATATCAAATCGCCCGCTAGAATTTTTGATTTTATTATCATCTATTCTTGCAGCAAAGAATTCTTCGCCTGATATGGCTACTACTTTTTTTATGCCATCTTGATTTCCATTTACAACTGAATCCCAAAGAGCTTGAATTGATTCCCCTGCGGCACAAAAAATACCAGGTTTAGATAAAAATATTGGAGAATTATTCATCATCACTCTCTTGTAGAACATATTCGTATCCACGCAAATAATTTATTATTTTACATTCTCTTTCAGTTTTAGTTATTTCTGCAATACATTTTTCTTTGTCAAAAATTTTGCGAATCTCACTTTGTCCTTCTCTAGCTACAACAAATGACAAACCTACTTTAGACATCATCTGTTCAATTGCTTCTGATTTATAAAAGGCATATTGTATATCAGCAACAATATATTCTGCTTTCAAAGCCTTTGGAAACAGCGAAGAATCAAAGAAGACTGACTCGCCATTATAAGAAAGATTTCCCATATCTGTTCCAAGATCGTTCATTAATGAAATAAAAATGCCATTATTGTCAATATTAATAAAAGCAAGTAAAGAAAAAGTTTGTTTTCCAAAACTTGCATTTAAAAGTTGTAGTGAATCAATATTCTTTTCAACATTATCTGGCGATAATAATTCTATTTTCTTAGTATTAGTTACATATACCGAGGAAAGAGAACCTATTTTATTATTAACACTTGCACATGACAAAACAAAAAAACAAGCTGGAATAATAAAAAAAGACAAAATTCTTCTAATCGTACTTCTCATATATCTCTTGCATTGTAAATTTTATGCTTTCTTTTGTCAAATGAAAGTGTTTTCCGCATTTATTACAATATTATGACCTATCGTAGAAAAATGAACTAATATAAGCAGTTGTTAATCCTAAGAAAATAGACAATCCCATCAAGTGAACAGGTTTAAATGAACTTAATGCTAATGCACCAAACGAAATAACTGTTGTTATAAACGAAAGCATTATCGCAAATGGTTCCAAATTATTATTCTTATCTTCTTTTTTATTTTCATTTTCCATCATGTATATTACATAGTCCAAACCTAATCCAAACACAAGTATCAAACCTGTTATTGAGAAAAACTCTAGATTTGTTTTAGTCAAAGCGAACACAGCTACAGTAACAAGAATAATTAAGAACGGTATAGAAATAATTTTCATTGTCTGCTTCAAATTATAGAAAAATTTTAATACAACAAACATTATTACATAAGCAATCAGGAAGAATTCCAATATCAAAATTGTTAATTTATCCAAATCAGAACCCATATCCGCCATTTTATTCACAAAGAATATATTTCCATCTTCACCTAATTCTTTATATGCAGCTGAATCTACAATTGTACTTGGCAAAACAATTGAATAATAATTATTTTCAATTTTTCCAAGCCAAGCTGAAGAAATGGAAGACATCAAGAAATCAGGAACATTCCCTTCTAAAATTGAAATATAATCATTTTCAGATTTCTTAAAATCAGCACGTAATTTATCCACATAAGATGAATCATATCCCAATGCTTCTAGTTGATAATCTGCCAACTCCAATAATTTCTTACTAGCCTCTCTTGATTTCATCTGTGCTTGAATTGAATGAACAAATAATGACGTTCCTAAATAACCAGCCCGACCTTGATTAATTGCATCCAATTCTTTAGTTAGTTTTTCTTCATTCTTCAAAACATCTTCTTCTGAAGAACCCATAATAATAAACCAACCTGTAGGATTGTATTGTAGAACTTTTCCTGATTCAATTTCATCATCAAGAAGGCGTCCTTCCATTTTATACAAACTAATTACGTTATTTTCTATTTTTACAGATTTATGACAAACTACAATTATAACTAACGAAACTACAATCAAAGTAGTAATAACAATTCTTCCTACTATTTTTTTATGAGAAAGTGGTCTTGGTTTCATCTTGTCAAGCAAAACTATAGATCTCTTTTCTTCTTTTGGAAGAGGAATATATGGATAAATAGCAATTGTTGTTAAGAATGAACTTATCAATCCAAAAACACTAAATACAGACATTTGTTTTAGAAGATTAAATGGAGCAAATAATAAAATAGCAAAACATAAAACAGAAGAAAAAATTGCCATGATTAAGCCTGGAAGCAACTTATTTCTTATTTCCCTACCAGTTGAAACTTCTTTATTTGCAACCCAATGAATAAAATAATGCAAACTATAATCAATACAAGAACCTATAAGTGAAGTTCCAAATACTAACGTTAAAATGTGCATTTTCTTAAAAATACTTAATGTAATTAATACAGCTGTTAAAATTGAAATTAAAATCGATAAAACTGAAAATCCGATTGGCTTACCAGATTTAAATACAAGAAGAAGAATAATTACAACTGCCGCTAAAGATACAGTGGAGATTATAGAAATTTCTCTTGATGCAGAATTTGAGCTTTGATGACTATGGAATGGCGTACCTGAATAAATAAATGTTGTTCCATCATTCTCTAAAGGTGAACAAACCCTATATATTTCAGAAACACCATTGTTCTTACTTGCTAAAGCAGCACCCTTTTTGCTTAAAACGCCACGAATCATTATATACCAATTGACATCTTTTTTTGATGCTAAAACACCATCCTTTACAGACATCGCCGTACCAGAACTTTGCACTGCATCCAAATATTTATTCAAACCAGCTTCTGTCAACATGAATGGATCAGTATCAAGATTATCCAATGGCAACATATTGAATGAACCATAAGCTTGTGCAAGGGCATTCTGTGAATACTCTTCAGCACCACCATTGATTATGTTATCAGCAGTTTCATCATCCAATAAATTCCAACGATATTTATATATATAATCAGTTACACCAGAAACAGCAGTCATATCGTTATATAAAGATACTGATGTGAAATTTGAACTGTTTTCTAATGAATCATAAACAGATACGGCTGCGTTTTTCGCTTTTGAAAAATCTTCATTCTTTACAAGAATAAAAACATTCTGCCCAGTCAATTCAGTCACTTTTTCATCAGCAGCTTTTATTGAATCAGAAACAAAAGATTTTGGGAACATATTGAACAAATCAGCGTCTATCGAAATCTTACCTTTTTGCGACAAAAGTACAAAACCAAAAAATGCAACTATTGCTATATGATATACAAGCCAAACTGCAAGAAAATGTTTATTTTCAAGCTTATTTAAATATGAAGTTAGCCTTTTCATCTGCCGTCAACTCCTTTGGATATTTTTGATTTGTAAAAGAATATGTTATCGAATTATCAGATGATTCTGTCATCACAATTTCATCAATTGCACAAACCGACTGTGAATAAGTTCCTATTAAAGTTAATGATTTCAATACAGAAGCAACAGTTGAATCTTTTGGAACTAATTTCATTTCCCAGCCACCATTTCCTTTGGGAGTAAACGTAGTAATGAAATTTGAGTTCAATTTTTCGGAATTATTTGAGAATACAGCCGAAAGAGTCTGTGCAATACTTAAGAATATTTGATTATCTGAAGCATCAATTACAGTTTTTGTTCCATTGGCAGCAGTCTGAATAACAAATGTTTCACCAACGGCAAGTGTTGACGGAAAAGGTTTTAATGTTTTCCACATAATTCCTTCAAGACTAAAAATATATACACCATTAGATTTCAATGTTCTGTTAGCAGATTTAATTAATTTCGTTTGAATAAAATCGCCAGTTGTATTTGAATGTTCCGCCAGTTTCTTACATACAACATCCATTGATAATTCTTCAGCAAATATTGTCGAAGAAACAATCAGCCCAAACAGAGCTATTAATACAAATTTAAACTTTTTTCCCATAATAACCTTTCTATAAAATATATATTATTTATAATCAAAAAGAAACATAAATAGTTACTATTTGTAAGAAATAACAAATAATTACTTAATGCACTTTTCCACTTTTTCTATTAATGATTGAGGGCATACAAATTCAGAATTCTTTGTTTTCATATTAAAAGCCATTTGTTTTGTTTCCGCTATAGTTGCTAATTCACCTTTTTCATTAAAAATTTCATATTGAATTCTAATTCTATTTTCAAATTCAATTAAATTTGAACGAATTTTTGCCTTTTCACCAAAAAACAGCGATTTTATATACTTGATATTCATTTCTATAACTGGGAAAGCATAATTTTCCGCAATCATTTGTTTATATCCATAGCCTAATTTATCCAATAAAGCACAACGACCAATTTCCATATATTTAACATAATTTCCATGCCAAGCAACCTGCATTGAATCAACATCAAAAAATTCTACAACAAAATCTTTTTCTACCGAGTAGAGAATCTTCTCTTTTCTTTTACCTAACATCTTTTAACCAGAAATTGAAAAAATTATACCATTGATAAGGATATAAAACGCAATGCCTCTCAAGATTTTTGACATATTTTTCACACAACAAATCTATTCTTTGTTCTCTCTCTTTTTTTGGACAATTAAAATCTATATCAGCTTTTTCTACACTTAGTTTCTGCTTTGAAGAGAACACTGTTGCTTTTTCCCTAATACCATACATAAAATAAATTGGAGCATTAATTAATGCAGCTATCAGAAATACACCATAAGGAAAATGTGCTGTTTCTCCTAAAAAACTTTTTTCAATTATTCTATCTCTTGATTGTGAAGAAACTCTATCTCCTGCCAACACAACTAATCCACCATTTTCAATAGTATTAGTCATAATTTCAATCGACTCTGGAGTTATTTCAGAAGGGTCAATCAAATTCAATTCTGCATTTGGATTAATTTGCATTAATGTTCGATTAAAATTAGCTGTCGCCTTTTTTGACATTATTGCAGTTACAGGAACAAATCGTGAAACACCTGTTTCGCCTGAACTGGAAAGGCTTCGCAACAACTCCATATTACCTAAATGAGAGCTAATTATTACAGCTCCCTTTTTGTGATTTAGTTCATCTACCAAAGTTCTTACATCATCGTCTTGAAAAGCAATTTCATCAAATTTGATTTTTCCAATCCAACCTTCAATCTTTTCCAAAACACATAATGAAAATGATACTATTTGCTTGTACGAACTAATTTTTGATGGCGATAAACCATTTGAAAAAGATTTTACTTTTTTTTGATATAAAACAGTTTCTGTTCTTGCACGTTTTGAACTTATCAAATAAAAAAGACTTACTGGATAAACAAGAATTCTTACAAGGAATTTTGGAATATGTTTAAACAACCACCATAACAATAACACTGATTTATTTGATTTAATAACTTCTTTTTCATCAGCCCAATGAAGTTGTTTCTCATCCATAAATTAAACCCTTTCTAACTTTTTTTGATTTTTCTATACAACAAAACAGGAATTCTAACAATCATTCCCAAGCACAATTTTGCATATGTAAATGAAATCCTAACATTATCGCGTACAACTCTAAAATTTGAAACGCCATCTACAGGATAAATAACTTTGACTGGTTCTGAAATTACGAATACACCCAGCCAGAACAAATGAACAAGAATATCTATATCATAAGCCATTCTACTATCAATATAAACATGATGATTAATTATTTTCATGTATGGTTTTACTGGATAGATTCTAAAACCAATCAAAGCATCTTTTATTACATTAGAAAGAGTTACAATATGAATCCAAGCATTTGCAATTCGTCTTCCATTTACTCTTTTCTTTGGTGCATTTTCATCATATTCAGGATAACCACAAATAATTGCATCAGGATTTTTCTTTGATTCCTCCAAAAAAAGAGAAATTTTTGAAGCGTCATGCTGTCCATCAGAATCAATTTGAAAAACATGTGTTATACCAATTTCATCTGCTTTTTTCACGCCAGCAATCATTGCCTTGCCTTTTCCGCCATTTTTTTCACAAGTAACAAGAACAGTTGATGAATACTTTTGATTTACTGCATGAATAAAATCCTTGTTCTTTTGATCATTTCCATCATCAACAAGCACAATCGGATAATTATATTCAATTAAATTCTGAACAACACTTTCTAAAGCAGAACCGTGATTATATATAGGAATAACAAATCCAAATTTCATAAATTTCTCTCTATTAACTCAAAACTGCGAAAGAACCAGAAGAATAAGTTTTCTCAACTTTATCTGCATCCGCCATTAAATATTGAACAGTCTGTTTCTCAATATTATAATTTAATTCTAAATTAACCTTTGTATCAGGTCTAATTGGTGCAGAAAACTTTATTCTTTTAATTTTAGGAACATATCTCTGTGTTTTAAAATATTTCTTACAAAATCTAGTTACCAGTTCAAATTGAGCAACTGCAGGTAACAATTTATATTCTGGAAAATGACCATCAAAAAAATCACTTTCTTCAGGAATTGTGAATTCCAATTTTATTTTGTTTTCTGAACTAGAAATGATTTTTTCATTCTCGATAGCATGTAAATTTACGTTCATTGTTATTCCTTACTTTCAAAAAGTGCTTGAATTTCTATTTTATGTTTCTTACCTTGAACATCAACTGGAAGCTTATCTAAGAATCGCCACTTTTTTGGTAAAACTACATTTTCAAAATATTTCAGTAAAAAGTCATGAAAATATCTATTAATAAGAAATTTTTCAGTACCATTAAACTTTTCTTTTCCTTTTTCATTTAGAACAATTGCTGCAGCTAAATATTGCCTAACATCGTTCATCATTGCTACAACTTTTACATCTTCAATCAAACCTGTTTCCAGTAATCGATTTTCTATTTCTGTCATAGAAATTCTTTTCTCTTCAATCTTAACAATTGAATCAGAACGACCTTTTAACAAGAACTTATTATCTGGTAACATTTCAACTAAATCAGCGGTTGCAAAACCTTCTGGATCTTTGATATATGGAGAAATGATTCTTAAGCAGCCATCATCTCCTTTCCATACTTTTGCATTTTCAAAAGGAGTCCATACTAGCTTATCTTTGTTTTGCTGACGATAAGCAATACCACTTGTTTCTGTGCTTCCATAAACTTCAAGCGGATAAAAACCAAAAACTCTGTTTGTATCAACTGCCAATTCTGGAGAAACTGCACCACCACTTGTAAAAATCCAAACATCTTTCATGTTCAGTTTGTCTTCAATTTCTACAGTTCTCTTTAAGAAAGCAGGAGTGGCAATTATTATATATTTTTCATCAACTAATTTTTCAAATTCTTCAGGAAATTCAATTCTATTTCTTCTAAATGGAACTCCCAGTGTGAATGGCAAAGAAATTCCAAACAAGAAACCATAAATATGATGTTGACTAACAGTGGTAACAAGTTTTCGTGAATTTACTTCTTCACCCCATTTTGAAATTATAAAAGCATTATCTTCTTCAAATTCTTTCATTCTTTGAGGAACAGCTTTTGGTTTTCCAGTACTACCAGATGTAAATAGGAATATTCTAGTTTTTGAAGAATCAATTTCAGGAATTGTTCTTATTTCAGTTTCTTCAGGAACTGCACTTTTTTCAATTAAATCTGGAATATATGTTGAATCAGCAACTTTTTGGTCTGTCCAAAACTGAA
>JAAZCS010000072.1 GCA_012513125.1 Treponema sp.
AAGTTTATCTGTCTATACAAATAGATATAAAGCTGAAAGTGCTTCGGCGGTTTTAATAAAGAAGTAAAAATGAGTTTAATTGTTGCAGAAATTGGAACGTCCCATGATGGTTCTCTGGAAAAGGCAAAATTATTAACGGATAAGGCAATTGAAGCTGGTGCAGATGCTGTAAAATTTCAATGGGTTTATGCAGATGAGATACTTCATCCTAAAACAGGTTTTGTTAATTTGCCTACAGGAAAGATTCCTCTTTTCGATAGATTTAAATCCTTGGAATGTGATATTTCATTTTATGAAGAAATGAAAAATTATATTCATTCAAAAAATAAACTGTTTGTTTGTTCTCCTTTTGGGCAAAGAAGTTTGCGTGAGCTGATTTCAATCTCACCTGACATAATAAAAATTGCATCTCCAGAATTAAACCATTCAAAGTTGCTTACTGATTTGGCTAATTTTAGAAACAAATCAAGTCAAAAGATGTCTGTGATATTGTCAAGTGGTGTATCAAAATTAGCAGATATCGAGAAAGCACTTGAGATATTGGGAACAGAAAAAGTTTCTCTTTTGCACTGTATTACAAGTTATCCAGCTCCTGAAAAAGAATATAATTTAAAATTAATTGAAAACTTATCTTCAATTTTTGGTGTGGATTGTGGAGTGAGTGATCATAGTTTGGATCCTGTTTTAGTTCCAGTTTTGTCAATAAGTTGTGGTTCTAAAATAATTGAAAAACATATAACACTTAGCAAAAAAACAAAAGGTTTGGATGATCCAGTTGCCCTTACTCCCGAAGAATTTGCAGCTATGGTTCATGCTGTTCATCAAAGTGAGACAGTTCTGCGTCATTACGGGGCTTCTCTCGGTAAAGAGCAAATAATTAATCAGATGGCTGATGAATACGGCAAAGAAATGGTAAGTCAAGTATTAGGAACTGGAATAAAAAAATTAGCTCCTTCTGAAAAAGACAATTATTCTCGAACAAATAGAAGTCTTCATTATTTAACTGATTTAAAAAAAGGAACTTGCATTGGCTTGAATGATATAGCAATTCTTAGAACAGAAAAGGAGCTTTCGGTTGGTGAAAGTCCTTTTGTTCTGGATTCTTTGTTGGGAAAAAAGCTATCAAAAGATGTTTTAGCTGGAAGTGGAGTTTTATTTTCTGATTTTATGAATTAAAACTCACATTCTTTTGAAATTCTAAGCATTCCTTTTAATGTTAAATCTTTATCAATTGTGTCAAAAATATCAGAGATTGGTTGGAGCATGCTGTTTAGTCCGCCTGTTGCTATCACTTTAATTGATTCTTTTGGTGTTCCAGTTTCTTTTTCCATATCTATCTTCATTTGATTTATAAGTGATTCTACAAGTCCTTTGTATCCCAAAACAATTCCAGACTGAATTGCAACAATAGTATTTTTTCCAAGACTCGTAGGTGGAATTTCCAAAGGTACAGAAGGCAATAAAGCTGTATTGTTGAAAAGGGATTTAAATGCTGTACCAATTCCAGGTGCAATAGCTACTCCTGCTATATTTGCATTTTTATCAACAGCTGTAAATGATAGTGCAGTTCCAAAATCGGCTACAATACAAGCAGAATTAAATTGTCCCCAAGCTTCTATAGCATCACAGAGTAAATCTGTTCCGATTTCATGAACAGCATTTATAGGAACTTTTACTGATAATTTTGGATATATATCAGGACTAATAATCAATGGTTTTATGCCAGTCAGTTTTTGCGTGACAATAATAAAAGGTCCGATTAGTGATGGAACTACAGAACTTAGTACTGTTTTTTCAATCTTATTTATTTGTATTGATTCTTCTTTAAACAAAGTTCTTAGTATAGAAAAATATTCATCACCTGTTCTTTTTGCATCGGAGCTGATTCGCCATTCTTGAATAATTGAATTATTTTCAAAAATAGCTGCTTTTATGTTTGTATTGCCTATATCGAAAGCTAAAATCATGTAGAACTTCCTTAATATTGAAATTAATATATGATGATGATATTATAACCATTATGAATACATTAATTCAACCAAAAGTACTAAAAGGTTTTAGGGATTTCTTGCCCGATTCTCAAATTTTAAGAAGTGAAATGCAGGAAAAAATTTCAAAAGTTTATCAATCTTTTGGATTTGTTCCTATTGATACACCTGTTCTAGAATATTCAGAAATATTGTTAAGAAAAAGTAACGGTGAAACTGAAAAGCAAGTTTATAGATTTGAAGATAATGGAAAGAGAGATATTGCATTGCGTTTTGATTTAACAGTTCCTTTTGCAAGGTTTACTGCTGAACATTATGGTGAACTATACATGCCATTTAAACGCTATCATATGGCAAAAGTTTGGCGTGGAGAAAAACCTCAGTCTGGTCGTTATAGAGAATTTTTGCAATGTGATATTGATACAGTTGGCTCTGATAGTCCTTTGTGTGATTTTGAAATAATAAATGTTCAAAAAGAAGCATTAAAAGCAATTGGTGTTGATAAAATAAAAATCAATATAAATCATAGAGGAATTTTTAACAGATTTCTTGAAAAAGAAGGAGTCCTGCCTCGTTCTGAAGATATTTTAAGAATTGTTGATAAAATTTATAAAGTTGGTGAAGAAGAAGTTTTGAATGAACTGAATGAGTATACTCCTTCAAAAGAAATTTCTTCTAAAATTATTGATTATGTTACATTAAAAGGTAGTTATCTTTCAGTTTTGGACAAAATAGAAGAAATGTCAGGTGGTTCAAGCCCAGACAGTGAAAGAATGCGTGATATTTATAAATTGCTACAAATGTCAGATTTCAAAGATGATGTAGTTTTAAATCCTGCTATTACAAGAGGTCTTGATTATTATACAGGAATAGTTTTTGAAACTTTCTTAGATGAACTTCCATCTATTGGTTCGATATGCTCAGGTGGCAGATATGATAATCTTGCCGGTTTATATATGAAAGAACAACTTCCTGGTGTTGGTGGTTCAATTGGTCTTGATAGATTGATTGCTGGTCTGGAAGAATTGGGCTTAAAGGCGGATAAAAAGAGTTATCTTGACGCGGAAATCTTTTTTCAAAATCAAGATAAAATAATGTACTATCAACGAATTGCATTGCATTTGAGAAACGAAGGCATAGCAGTAGAGATTTTTCCTGAGGAAAAGAAAATGAATCAACAATATGCCTTA
>JAAZCS010000073.1 GCA_012513125.1 Treponema sp.
AATTAGTATAAAAAGGAGCTTCAAAATGAAAAAGACTTTGGGGTTAATATTGGCAGCTATGCTGCTTGTTGGTGGCAATGCTTTTGCTACCGAAGGTGTTCTTATTGATTTTACACAGTTGGACGCAGATTGTGTAAGTGACGAGAACGGAAATTCAACACAGAATGGTCGTACTGTAATGGACTATTCAGTAAGTGCTGGAGCTACATTTAATGAAGATCAAAAAAATCTTATGAAGACTTCTTTGTCTCTTCCAGAATGGGAAGTTACATTGAACTCATCTGCAAAAACAGTTTCTAGTTTAGCAGATTCTCAAGTAGTAGCAGCTCCTGTAAAAGAAAGTGCTGATGTTCCATTTGCTGGAAAAAATATAATGGGGGTACGCATAGTTTTCCCTTCATGGAATGCTAATGCTAATGCTAAAGTTGTACCTCCATTTGTTATTCCTGCTTATGAACCATTATCTACTGCTGATGAAAACGGAGTTCGCCAAGAGCCAACTGATGAAGCAAAAGCTAGTGGAAAAACACTTTTTGAAGATGGATACGGAATCGTTAAAAATGTTGGAACTTTAAAATCAATTTCTGTTACAACTATGGGTATGAACTTCCCTCATGGATTGTATGTTCTTATGTCAGACACTGATGGTGTTGAGAGAAGATATTTCATGGGATATTTAGGATTTGATGGTTGGAAAGAATTGAAATGGAACAATCCACAGTATATTTCTGAAATCCGTAACAGAGAAATCCGCGTTTATCCAATTTATCCAAGAGGATTACCATTCGTAAAATTTGAAGGTTTCCAGATTACACGTGACGCAGCTCATGTTGGTGGAGATTTCATTGGATATTTCAAAGATGTTAAAATCATTTATGATAAAGCATTACTTACAAGTGATCGTGATATTGCAGATGAAGATCTTTGGGGAATTATTACAAAGAAAGAAAATTCAAGACAGAATGCAGAAATGCAGAAATTTGGTAACAAACAAGTTAACAGATATCTTGAAAAAGCAAAATTGGCTACAGAAGATGAATTTACTTCAAGTTTGAATTCAGATTCATCATCTAACGCACAACAAACTAGTGGACAAGCAGCAAGCGTTGCTGAATAATAATCGTTCATAAGTAAAATGCTTATATGAGAACACCCTTAAATTAATTTTTAAGGGTGTTTTTTTTGTTTAATGCTTTCTAAAAACAAATTCGACTTTTCTATACAGCTATTATATAATGAAACATATGGAAAATAATGTACTAAATTTAACGTCTAAACAAAAAATCAAAGATATTTACGAATCTTATTCATCTTGTTTTTCTGAAATAATGAATGATATTGTTTCTGTTTTACAATCAAATATCAAATTAATGTCACAACCAACCTATAAAACTAGGGTAAAAAGCTTTAATAGCTATTATAAAAAAGTATTGCGATTGAAGTCTAAAGAAATAAATACAACTGAATCAATCGTGTATCTAACTGATATGATGGGTATAAGAGTTATTTGTGCTTTTTTGGAAGATATTAATATTACACTTGAACAAATCAAAAAGATATTTCAAATAAAAGAAATAGAAGTAAAAGGGGCAGAGAAGAAATTTTCTGAGTTTGGTTACGAATCGATTCATGTTCTTGTTTCTATTCCAAAAGAAATAATTGATTCTGCAAAATTGAAATTCAATGATATTTATTTAGAAGTTGATGAATTAGTTTGTGAAATTCAAATTAGAACCATTCTTCAAGATGCTTGGGCCGAAGTTGAACATGAATTAATCTACAAAACAGAATTCAATCCATTTGATAAGCCATTACGCCGAAAATTAGCGTCCCTTAATGCTTCGTTGACATTGGCAGATATTACTTTTCAAGAAATACGAGATTATCAAAAAAAATTACAAAAAGAACTAGAAGAAAGAAGGCATTCTTTTTACAAAATGGCTGATAATTTATTAAATGAAAAATCAGAATCACCTGTTGAAAACGAAGATTTAACTAGGGTTACACCGTATGTTCAAGGGACAATTGACGATATGCTTTTGAATGCTATTCAAGCACATAATGAAGGTCGATTGAGTGAAGCAATTAATATTTATACAAAAATAATTAATGCTGTTTCTGATGATGATAAAAATGTAATTGCGGTTA
Source organism: Treponema sp. (assembly GCA_012513125.1). GTDB lineage: Bacteria > Spirochaetota > Spirochaetia > Treponematales > Treponemataceae > Treponema_D. The sequence continues at coordinate 2,149 of JAAZCS010000073.1, forward strand.
TCAGAAAACATCGTGGAATGGCATATTTTTCTATGAATAAATTTGATTTAGCTTTGGAGGACTTTGATATTAGCTTAAAATATGATCCTAATGCTTATAGAACTTATTATTATAAGGGAATATTATTTTCTATTCAAAAAAAATATAAAGAAGCAATAGATTGCTATACAAAGTCTCTTGAAATAAATCAATATCAAGCTCATACAACATTTAGAAGAGCAAATGCATATTATGAGATTCAAGAATATGAAAAATCAATGACAGATTTGAATAATGCAATAAATCTCGGCATGGATGAGAATGAATGTAAAGTATTAAGTGAAAAACTAACAAAAAAGTTTGGATTATCAATGTAATTTCTTTTGTTTAAGTGATTAAATAATTCATTTCTGATATTTTATAACTCAAGGTAAAAATCATATGAAAATTGATAAATATTTTACACTTGAATGTATTCAATATATAAAAAAAGAAATTCAAAATGCAAATTTTAATGAAGTTTTTTTTACTGGAAAAATTGATGCAAAAGGTGTGATAGTTGATATTAAAGTTGGCTCAAGAGGAAGTGAACATTCAGTTTCTGTAAATCAGAATGATGTAAAAACATCTAATGTTCTTATTCATAATCATCCTGGAGGCGATTTGACTCCTTCTGCTGCCGATTTATCTGTAGCTTCAAGAGCTTCTGAGAATGTCCAAGGGTTTTATATTGTTAATAATGATGTGACTGATGTATATGTTGTGGTGGAACCTATAAAACCTGTAGTACTTAAAAAAATCGATAAAGATAATTCTGCACAGATGATTTCAAATAATGGTTCTTTGTCAAAGTTAAGCAATAGTTTTGAAGAGCGAAAAAGCCAAATTGATTTATTAAAAGCAGTAGTGGATGTATTTAATGAAAATAAAATTGGTGTTTTTGAAGCAGGAACTGGGGTTGGAAAATCATATGCATATTTGATTCCTTCTATTGTTTGGGCAATTGAAAACAAAGAGAAAGTTGTTATTTCAACAGGTACTATTAATTTACAGCAGCAATTATGTAAAAAAGATATTCCAGCTGTAGAGAAAATCTTAGGTAAAAAAATTAAATATATATTGATGAAAGGTAGGCAAAA
>JAAZCS010000074.1 GCA_012513125.1 Treponema sp.
GAGGTAATCCCTGCATCAGAAAATAATATTGATAGTTCAGAAATGGAAAATGAAATTCTAAAAAAAATAAAGGAGAATAGTCGAAAACAATGGGAAAACAGCAATTCAAATCAAGTGCCAGACTTAGAAAACGATTATTAATCATTTTTATTTCATTCTTCGTTTTTCAAAACTTAATTTGTCAAGTTAATCAGATTTCAAATAGGCAGTTACAAGAACTAAGAATTGAACCAGTAGAAAATCAATCAATGTTCATTAATACAGATATTAAATTTCAGATAATTATTCCAAATGTTGAATCTGGAATAATTCAAGTGAATAGTCCGACTTTGCCAAATGAAATATCATTTAAAACATTAAGAAAAACTCCGTATTATCAGGAGCAAAATGGAACTTTAATTGAACTTTGGTTTACTTTTTCAGAAAAAGGAACTTATACAATTCCAGATTTACCTATTGTGATTTTTGGACGAGAGAGACGAATAAAATTTACATCAGTGACAATTTCTGTAAATCCCAAAGACTGTAATCCTCGTATTGTACTTTCCTTTGATTCAAAAAAAACAATTTATTCTGATACTGTAAATTATGAAGAGAATGTATATTCCGTAAAAGCAGGTGAAAAAGTACGATTTAATTTAAATCTTCAATACGCTGTTCAACTTGTTCAATTATCTTGTGATATTCAAAAAGACTCTATTTTTTCACAAATTGAAACTTATGAAATGATTGAAGTGAAGCAACGAGAAAAAACTTATTCTGATGATATTATCCCGGTTGCAAGTTATGAATGGATTTTTTTACAGGAAGGAAAAACTTATCTTCCAAATCTAAAGCTTTCTGTTACAGGCTATAATGGCAGAAAATTTGAATTATCTATGCCACCTTGCTTTGTGAATGTTTTGCCCTCACAAAAAAAATCAGTAGTTACAAACACCAATGGGGCGATATTCGATGATGCGTTTAACAAATCTTATTCAACTAATCAGCAAATTGAATATTTGGAGATTACAGAAGAAGATGTTCAAAAATTGGCGGAATTACGAAAGAAAGAACGAAATTCTTTTATTGATTATAGCCATAATTTAAAGCAACGTGTTAATTTTGAAGAATTATTTGGACTTCCAACTAATGAAAAAGAATATCCTGTTGTGATTTTTTACGTTTCATTAATTTTTATAGTACTGTTTGTTGTTTTTGTAATTTTATTTATTAAAAAAAAGAAATATATTAGATTTTGTCTTTCACTGCTGTTGCTATTGTGTTCGTTATCATTTTCAATTTATTCTTTTTTACAAATAACAAAAGTGTACGCTATTTGTAATGGTGGCGAACTTTATTCAATACCGGAAGAATCAGCAGAATCTAAAACTTATGTATTTCGTGGAAAACGAATACGGGTTTTAGAAAAAAATAATTCATGGTGTTATATTGAATTTGGAAATATTGGTGGATGGATAAAAGGAGAAAAATTAATTTTTTATGGATATGAATGACATTTTGAATCAATGGGATTCAATGAAAGCAAAAGAAGTAAATAAACAAAAACAAAGTGGAAAAAATCAAGTATCCCACAAAAAAGCTAATGCTCCAACAAAAGAGGAAAAGGCTTTATTAGAAGAACAGAATTTTGAAAATCAGATTAAAAAAGAAAATTCTAAGCAAATTAATCCAATTGAAATGTGGCTTCGAAGATATGGAACTGTTGATAAAGATAAATTGGCAACAGAAACTGAACAGAGAAATCAACAGACTGATAGAGGTTTTCTTATTTCGATGAATCCAGAAGCGAGAATTGATTTGCACGGACTTCACCAAGATGAAGCTTATGAAAGACTTTCAAACTTTATTACGGAATGTCAAAAAAAAGGTTTAAAGAAAGTATTGATTATTCATGGCAAAGGAATTCATACGACTGGTACAGATCCTGTTCTTGGCGAAATGGTTAGACGATTTATTGAATCAGATGACAGGTGTGGCATGTCTGGGCATCCAAAAACAAAAAATGAAGGTGGAAATGGAGCTACTTGGGTAATTCTAAAAAAAAATGCTTGTAACTAAGTAGTTTTATTAGTATTTTATTAGTGTATGAACGATTATTATGAAATTCTTGGTGTTACAAAAAATGCAACATCTGATGAAATAAAAAAAGCATATAGAAAGCTGGCTTTTGAATATCACCCTGATAGAAATGAAGGAAATGCTGTTGCTGAAGAAAAGTTTAAAGAAATCAATGCAGCATATGACGTTTTAGGTGATGAAACTAAAAAAAGAAATTATGATAATTATGGTTTTTCAGAACAGCCATATTCTCAGCAATCACAAAATGCAGGACGTTATCAGTATACGTATTCATCTCCTTTCGGAGGCAATGAAGATACATTTTGGTCTTGGTTCAATAATGCATCTGAAACTAAAAGCGATGAAACAAATCATTATGAGTATAAATGGGCAAATTCTGAAAATAATAATGCTTCTTATACAAAGAAATCTTTATGGTCATCTTTATTTGCAAAAGCTTTGCAATCAATAGTAGGAATATTGATGCTTAGATTCTCTTATTTTATACCGTTTGGATTTATAATTTGTTTAGGTGTAATTATTAATGGTGTTATGGGTGTATTTAGCTCAATTAAAGGGTTAATAAACAAGTCTAAGAATGCTTGATTTTTATTAATAGCATGTTAAAAATATTAAACCCCTAAAAATGAATTATTGGTTCAGTTTTAGGGGTTTTATTTTTTATAATTCAGCAATGAAGTACTTCTTTTTGCCTCTTCGGATAATTATCGCTTTTCCTTCGATGGCATCATTTTTTGAAATGATTTTTGTTTCATCGGAAATAATGTCGCCATTAATTGAAATTGCATTTGATTTTATAAAATCCCGTGCTTCTCTTTTTGATGAAGTGACTTTATTTACAGTTAAAAAGTCTATAATAGGTAATTCTTCAGTAAATTTAAATGAAGGAACGCCTTTCATACCTGTCATAATATCCTTTAGTGATAATCCTTTGAAATCACCTTTGAATAATTTTTCAGATACATTAATTGCGTTTTCTGCTTCTTCTTTTCCATGAATGTCTTTTACAATTTCATAAGCAAGAGCTTTTTGAGCTATTCTTTTTTCCATTGCAGCAAGATGTTCTTCATAAATAGCTTCAATTTGTTCTTTTGGAAGAAATGTGAATACTTTTAAATATTCTAGAACTTTAGAATCGTCAGTGTTTATTAAATATTGATAAATTTCATATGCGGAAGTTTTTTCTTTATCTAACCAAAGTGCATTTCCTTCACTTTTGCCGAATTTTTTTCCTGTTGAATCAAGAATTAATGGCATTGTAAAAGCGTATGCTTGTTTATCAAGTTTTTTTCGGATTAAGTCTATACCAGTAGTAATATTTCCCCACTGATCTGAACCTTCAACTTGCATAATACAGTTTTTTTCTTCATAAAGATGGAGAAAATCATAACCTTGCAACAGCATATAAGAAAATTCAGCAAAAGTAATTCCTGTATCAAGTCTGCGTCTGATTATATCTTTGTCCAACATATAATTAACATTTATATATTTTCCAATATCACGTAGAAAATCCAAGAATTCATAACCTTTCATCCAAGAATAATTATCAACTAACTCAGCATTTCCATTAAAAAAACTATCAATTTGTTTATGAATACCTAAAATGTTCTTATTTAACACATCAATATCAATAATTTCCCTTTCAGCAGTCGGTCTTGGGTCTCCAATTCTTCCAGTTGCTCCGCCACAAAGAAGAATTGCATGATGTCCAGCATTAGATAAACGTTTTGCAGTACATAAAGATGAATAGTGACCTATATGTAGACTATTCGCAGTAGGATCTGTTCCCCAATAAAAAGTAAATGGAGATCCATCAAGAATTTTTTGCAAATCACTTTCATCACCTGCAACATCCTTGATTAATCCTCGCCATTTTAAATCTTCAAATAATGTCATTTAATTATTTCCTATAAGAGTGAGAATTAATATATAAAATAGATTTTTTTATCTTTGTCTAAAAATGATACGCCCACGATTTAAATCGTAAGGGGAAAGAGCAACTTTTACACTGTCACCAGGAACGATTCTGATGTAATGTTTTCTCATTTTGCCCGATAAGTGAGCCATAATAACATGCCCGTTTTGTAATTCAACGCGAAAAGTTGTGTTAGGCAAAGCTTCCTTAACAACACCCTCAACTTCTATGGCTTCTTCTTTTGCCATTTGTCCTCCTGAAAAAATAACTGAAAAAAGAGCTTTATTTATTTATACGAAAAAAGTTGTCTTTTTAGCATTTTACACTTATATTAGTATGTACAAAACTTTCAGACTTGTCAACACAAGCAGATTAAGAGGTTTTGAGGGAGCAAACCATGGATCAGGCTTTTCTCGAAATAGTTAAAAAAGAATTTATTGAACAGAGAAAACAAATACTAGCTTCATTGGAAGCACGAAATAATGAAATGAAAGATTTAGTTAAACCAATAGCTTCAGGAGATGAAGTTGATGTTGCTTCTGACGCAAATGATATTGCAACATTAACTTCTCTTGGTGCACAAGATGCAGCAATGCTAGAAAGAATAAATGCGGCTTTGGATAGAATAAATCAAGGAACATATGGAAGATGCGTAAAATGCGGAAAGGAAATTCCGATGGAAAGATTGACTGTCTTGCCATATGCTGTTATGTGTGTACCTTGTGCAAGTGAAGAAGAACGTAGAAACCGTTAACTAATTAAATTTTAACGAATTTTATATTTCCATTAATCGGGTATGCAATTTCTGTATATCCGATTTTTTTGATTAAAGCAGTTGCTCTGTCAAAAGCACAATCTAAGAATTCTGCTGAATGGGCATCAGAATTAATAATTACTGGAATATTGTAATCATGTAGAATTGCTAAAAACTCTTGTGAGGGGTAAAAATCATCCATTGCTTTTCGTGCAATTGCACCAGAATTTATTTCTACAATTATTTCTTTTTTAGCAATTTTTTTTGCAGTGGCAATTAGTTCTTTCCTGTACCAACTTTCGTTTTCATTGAAAAAATTTAGAGAACCGTTTCTTTTTCTTATTACATCTGGATGTCCAAGAATATCAAAATCGCCATGTTCAATCATTTCTCGTTCAGCGTCAAAATATTCACAAACTGCCTTTTTTCCGTTTCCGTTATATAAATTGTTCAATCCTTTTTTTACATTTTCAGTAGCATCGTCAACTGAATAGTATCCATCTTTTGTGGCAATGTAATGAACAGAACCAATTAAAAAATCAGGATTAAATTCTTTGAAATTTTCTTTTTTTGGAGTGCAAAGAGGTGGCAAATAATCAACTTCAAAACCAAGTTGAATAATTATTTGATTTTTATATTTTTCTTTTAAATTATTTATTGTATTTACGTATTGCAAATGCTTTTTTGGTGAAATATGCCAAGTTTCGGCAAACGGGAACATACTATGACCGGAAAAGCCAAGTATATCAAACTTTTTTTCAATCGCTGCAAGAATCATTTCTTCTGGCGTGTTCTTTCCATCACAAAAAGTTGAGTGAGTATGATAGTTAATTTTCATAAGAGCCTAACCTCTAAGCAAAGCTAGTGATTTTTTTACAAGTATGTTTGATTTTTGAGGTTTGATTAAATAGCTATTAGCACCTAAGCTAAGTGCTTTAATTATTAAATCACGTTGCAAATTCAATGAGTAAATTAAAATTGGTGGTGCTTTTGGTGTTCTATGAAGTGTTTCCAAAATGGTGAATCCCGACGAATCTGTTAATTGCACATCAAGAATGATTAAATTAAATTTGTCTGGAGTAAATTCTTCAAGAAATTTTGTCCCAGATGAGTACATTGTGCATTTAGCACCAATTGAAACGAATGAATTTTTAGTTAATTGTGAAATCTGAATATTACTATCAATTATTGCAATGTTCAAAACTGTTCCAATATCTTTTTTCAACCCGTTGTTTTCGTTGTTTGTATTATCTGAGTAAAATCTTGTTTTGATAGAACTTTCATCATCATTTGAAGAAAGAATTCTGTTTGTGATTAAATCTGAAACATCTGATGTGAGCGAAGTGTCAACAATAGAGTCTAGCATTCGTGAAAGTTTTGTTGCACATTCAATTCCGTCGTAGTCTTTATGACCATCAAGAAAATCCTTTACAAATGTACTTAATGATAATAACTTGATATTTTTAGTTTTAACTCTTGGACATGCCATTACATTGTCAATTAAAAATTCAAGATTATAGCCATCAACAAAAGTTAATTCCAAATTAGTCAACATTATGATGATTTTTGGATTTTCAATTTGTTCTTTTTCGATTACTTCTGAAAGTTTGTATTGTAAAAGTGCAATTTTATCTCTATTTAGTCCAAGTGCAATTTCTATGAAGATTATATTGTTATTTCTGTGGATATCTAAAATACTTGGTGTTGAGTCCATGGAAATTGGATTATAAAGAACAGAGCCAATAGCCTCAAAGAAGACATCAAATTGAATTGGCTTTGTAAAATATTTGATAACACCATATTTTGCCAATGAAGCAATCTGGGTTTTATCAATTTCAGGTCCCGTAATAACTACAGGAATATCTAAAGCATTAGGATCCTGTTCTTTTTTTTCAAGAAATTCCATTTCTCCAATATTGTTATCTTCCATATCAAGAATAATCAAATTAGGATGACTAGACACCATTTTTGTATAGGCGTCACGGTTTTCCTGTGCTAGTATGACTTCGATATTGTCATCGGAAAGTTTTTGCTTTAGAAAATCTCTAAAAAGAGGGTGACTATCAATTAATAATACAGTCTTCATATCCATAATTTTATCATGAAAAATAAAAATATACTATATTTATAATTTATAAAGAATTTGTACATACGATGACTTTTTCCTTTGATTCTGATATCATTAGATTCATGTTTTGTAGTAGGTGTTTTATGAAAAAATCTTTTACTGTAATTATTGCTTCAATCCTTTTTTTGTTTATTTGTTTATTTTCGTCTTGTAAAGATAGTATTATGGGCTATAGCGTAGTTCTCTGGAATATTCCAGAATATGGAATTTCTGATGGAGATGTTGTTCCTGTTTATATTCGTTCCAATATTTCTCATGTTTATGTAGCTGGAACAAGTGATGGTGAAAAAATTGAAATTCCATTGTGGCAATTAACAGAACCAGTATCAAAGAATAAAATTCAAGTTGAAGTTGATAGATATTCTGAGTACAAGCATAATTATGCTTCAATATTAAGAGATGGTCTTCCTGGACGTGAAGATCCTGTAAATACAGCAAAACAAGTGTATCGTTTTAGAAAAGGCGAAATCATAAAGATTTTATATAAAGGAAAAGGTCAAGTTGTTATGGCTGGAAGTGAACCTCTTCCCGGTGAATGGTTTCGTGTTTTAACATCTAATGGAACAAAGGGATGGTGTTTCTCATATAATCTACAGCTTTTTCAGACTGATGAAAAAGGTAATAAAATTGGTGGTGAGAATATTGAAAATCTAGATGAAACAGATTCCGTATTTGAAGAACTTATTCTAAAAACTTGGTATCCTGATTATTTTAGAACATTAATCAAAGGTGGAAATATTGATCTTTCAAGGCTAATTCCTTCATATAAATTCGAATTAAACGCAGAAACAAATAAATTGTCTTTGAATATGAACAAAATTCATACAAATTGGGATTATAAGGGATATAAAAAGACTGGTGATAACGAGTATACACTGAATGAAATTCCTTTGATTGTTTTCTATCGAAAATCGGATTATATAGTTTTAAGGTATACTGATGAAAGTGGAAAGCCTCAGGATCTTGGTTTTGTAACAATAGAAGACGATATATCTAGCTTAGTTTCCGCAGAAAAAGAAAGACGAAGTGCTGTTTATAATAAAGTCGTATCAACAGGTCCAGAATTCAAGAGTTCAAGTTATGGGGATTTAAAATTTGAACAAGATGGTCGTTTTTCATGGAAAGGCTACAAGCTTTTAGTTCCTGCAATTATTAAAAATGGAGCAAAGAATAGTGGAAATGTGAGTGTAAAATATGCATTGTCACAAAATCTTTCTTCTCAATATGATGGTGTTTTGTCATTTAAATTTGATGGTCTTGATGAGGATATCAATTTTCTGTTTGTTCTTGAGGATGATGGAATTCGTATGGAAAATATACAAAAATCTTCAATTGATGGAAATTTGGTTACTTCAAGAAGTTCAAGCCCGATGATTTTATATTTCAGAAAATAAGGATATTTACATATGGCGTTCGTTCAGTTTTCACAAGTTTCATTGGCATTCGGAGATAGGGATATTCTTAAAAATGTAACCATAAATCTTCAAACTGGAAGCAAAGTCGCATTGACTGGAGCAAATGGAGCTGGAAAATCAACACTTATAAAAGTTCTTGCAGGTCTTGTAAAGCCAGATTCAGGAAGTAGAGCAGTTCAAAAAGATTCAAGAATTGCATATTTACCTCAGTCAGGATTAACTCATCATGGATGCAATTTAAAAGAAGAAGCTGATAAGGCTTTCCAATTTGGCTACGATTTACAAGAACAGATAGATTGTATTGGTGAACAACTAAAACAAAATCCCAGTAACTCAGAACAGTTGGTTATCCGTCAATCAGAATTAATAAATGAATTGAATGAAAGCAATTGGTATAGGCGTGAAGCTTTAGCTGAAAGTGTTTTGCTTGGATTAGGATTTAAAAAAGAAGATTTTATTAAAAAGACAGAAGAATTTAGCGGTGGTTGGCAAATGAGAATTGCACTTGCAAAATCGCTTATGCAGAATCCTGATATTTTACTTCTTGATGAACCGACTAATTATCTTGATATCGAGGCCAGAAGTTGGCTTGAATCTTTTTTGCAAAATTATAAAGGTGGATTCTTATTAGTTAGCCATGATAGATATTTTCTTGATGTTACAATAAATGAAGTTTATGAACTGTTTGGTGGAGATTTAAAAAAATATAGCGGAAATTTTACCCATTATGAAAAAGTACGTGAAGTTGAATTAAAAACTCTCATTGCAGCTTATGAACAGCAACAGGAAGAAATTCATAAGCTAGAAGATTTTATAAATAGGTTTGGTTATAAGGCGACAAAGGCGGCTCAGGCACAGGAATATCAAAAAAAGTTAGATAAGATGACGATGATTGAAATTCCAGAATCACTTAAAAAATTTCATTTTTCATTTCCGCCCGCTCCTCATAGTGGAAAAATAGTTTTAAAATTGAATAATATTACAAAGTCTTATGATGGAAAAAGAAATGTTTTAAACAATATTGATTTGCTTATTGAAAGTGGTGAGAGACTTGTTGTTGTGGGACATAATGGAGCTGGAAAATCAACACTATTACGAATAATTGCAGCTCAAGATAAAGATTTTACTGGTGAAGCAGTGCTTGGAGCGGGTGTAAGCATTGGCTATTTTAGTCAGGATAATGCTGAAACAATAAAAGGTAGTGAGAATATGCTGGAATACCTTGAAAGTAAGGCACCTTTAGAATTGATTCCAAAATTAAGAGATATGCTTGGTGCGTTTTTGTTCCGGGGCGATGATGTTTATAAATCGCTTGATGTTCTTTCTGGTGGTGAAAAATCTAGGATAGCATTGTTGCAACTTCTTTTAAGCCCAGTAAATCTTTTAATTCTTGATGAACCTACTAATCACCTTGATATTCATTCAAAAGATGTTTTATTAGAAGCACTAAAAGGATTTGGTGGGACAGTAATTTTTGTAAGCCATGACAGAGGATTTATTGAACAACTTGCAACTCGTGTTTTGGAATTGAAGCCTGGTGAATATAAAAACTTTCCTGGAAATTATGAATATTACTCTGAACAGGTTGAAAAACAGAATTTGGGTGAAAATTCTTCTGGTGGAATTTCAAAATCGGCTCAACAAATGGAAGAAGCAAAGATTTCAAATAAAGTGAGTTGGGAAGAACAGAAAAAAAGAGATTCAGAACAAAGAAAAATTGAAAGAGAAATAGAAAAAACAGAAAAGCTAATTTCGGAATGTGAAGAGAAAAAAAGTCAGTTGGAGCTAAAAATGGCAGATCCTTCTGTATATTCAAATGGAGAAAAAGCGAAATCTGTTCAAAAGCAGATTGATGAAATAAAAAAGGAAATCGATTCATTTACACAAAAATGGGAAGAGTTGCAAATGAAAATGGATTCATTCTAATTTGTATTTTGTCGATATTGTTGTATGAATAAAAAATTATTATTTATTGTTGTGCTATTTCTTGTGGCAAATTCTGTTATATATTCATTGTCTTTATATAAGAATAATGTTGTTGCTTCTTATTATGCAGAAGATTTTCATGGAAAAAAAACATCCAATGGTGAAGATTTTAACATGAATAGTTTGACTTGTGCTCATAAATCATTGCCGTTTAATACAATTATTAAGGTGACAAATATATCAAATGGCAAAAGTGTAAATGTTAGAGTTAATGACAGAGGACCTTTTGTTTTGAATAGAGAAATTGATCTTTCAAAAGCGGCAGCAGTTCAACTTGATATGATTGGAAAAGGTACTGTAAAGGTTAAACTTGAAATTGTTAAACAAGGTGAAAATACAAAACAAAGTGTTCAAACTGCCCAAAAAGCATTACAAATTATGAAGCAAAGATTTCCAAATTATCAAGAATCTGTGGAAACTCAAACTTCGGAACAGAAAAAAACAACAGATTTATCAAAGATTTCCAAAGGAACTCTGTGGGAC
>JAAZCS010000075.1 GCA_012513125.1 Treponema sp.
ATATACATCTGATCCAAAATTGCAAAATATTCTTGAATCAAATATTCCGGTTTTAAGAAATGGAAGGCAAGTGCTTGCTGTAAAGGCTAGTCAGCAAAATAAAATATTAGGAATTGTTCATGAAGTTTCAAATTCGGCTCATACAGTGTTTATTGAACCAGAAGAATCGGTCAGATGTAGTAATGAACTTGTTCAAAAAGAAAATGAATTGGATGAAGTTATAAAAAGAATTTTGCAAGAATTAACTGAAAAATTACGAGAATCAATTCCTTTGTTTAAACAGGCTCTGCCGGTTATGATTCTGTTTGATAAAACTTTAGCGACTGCAAAGTGGGCTTTGGAAAATAATTGTAGTTTTGCACTTCCATGTCTTGTTAATTGTAAATCTGATATAAAAATGAATGAAAGCCCACTATTGTTGCAGGCAAAACATCCTTTGTTGGGTGACAAGGCTGTTCCTATAGATGTAAGATTTTTGCCTGAAAAAAGAATAATTATTATTACAGGTCCGAATACTGGTGGAAAAACAGTAACACTGAAGACATTCGCTTTGTTTTGTATGCTCAATCAGTGTGGATTTCCGCTTCCGTGCCAAGAAGGAACTAGACTTCCTGTTTTTTCAAATATTTTTGCTGATATAGGAGATGGACAGTCACTTGATCAGTCGTTGTCAACTTTTAGTGGGCATATGAAAAATATTGCAAATGCTGTTCAAAATGCCACTTCAGACTCTTTGATATTGCTTGATGAACTGGGAAGTGGAACTGATCCTCAGGAAGGAACAGCAATTTCCATGGCAGTTTTAGACAAGTTAATAGAAAAAAAAGCATATGTTCTTGTTACAACTCATCAAGGTATTCTTAAAAATTATGGATATTCAAAAGAAGGATGTGTAAATGCTTCAGTTGAGTTTAATCAAGATACACTTTCTCCTTCATTTAAGCTTTTAATGGGTGTTCCGGGTGAAAGTCATGCTCTTGATATTGCACAGCGTAGTGGTTTGCCAATTGAAATTTGTAAAAATGCAAGAAATTATGTTGTATCTGAGCAAGCTGATGTTTCATCTTTGATTAAAGGCTTGAATAAAAAACATAGGGAACTTGATAGGCTTCATAGTGAATATAAAAATAAATTATCAGAAGTAGAACAAAAGTTCGAAAAAACAAAACGAAAAGAATTGGATTTAAGAAAGAAAGAAAATGATTTAAAAATTGGAAAACTTCAGGAAATGAATGATTATTTGATTCATAGCAGACGTCAGCTTGAAAATTTGGTACGTGTTTTAAAAGAGGGTGAAATAAATAGAGATAAAACGCTTTCTGTAAAACAATTTATCAATGAAATTGAAGAAAAAACAAAGATTTTTGATGCAAAGATTGAAAAAGAAGAGATTTCTTTGTTAAAAGATGTTCAAAGTTTTGAATTGGAGATGAAAGATAAAACTGTTCCGAAAGTTTTGAAAACAAAAAAAAGAATGAAGAATTCTCAGGCATTGGAAAATGCAACTGCTTTTGATTCAGTTCAACCTGCAAAAGTAAACAAGAATATAGAATTGAAATTTGAAGTTGGTGCTTCCGTAGTTTCAAATAAAGGAAATAATGAAGGTTGTCTTCTTGAAAAAAAGGGAACTTCTTGGCTTGTTCAATTTGGAAGTTTAAAAATATTGATGAAAGAAAAAGATTTGACTTTGGTTTTTAAAAAAGATAATTTCAATACATCTTCGGTTTCTTTTGATTATGAAAAGGAATCAACTGGACTGATTTCAAAAGCACAGGATAAGCCTGTTTTTGAGTTGCGACTTTTGGGATTATATGCTGACGATGCCATAAAAGCTTTGGAACGTCAGATAGATTTGTGTGTGATACATAATTTTCCACAGTTTAGTGTAATTCATGGCAAGGGGAATGGTGTTTTACAGCAAGTAGTTCAAGATTATTTATCGAATTGTCCATCTGTAAAAGATTTTAACTATGCACCAAGTGAAGATGGTGGGGCTGGAAAAACATATGTATCTTTAAAGATGTAAATCTGAAGAAAATATATTATATTAAAAGAAATCATGTTATAATGAATGTGCAAATGGAGGTTTGTCATGTCTTTAAAGAAAACTTTTTCTAGTGATGGAAAAACTTGCTCAGTAGTGTTCAATGTAAATGTAAATGCAGCAGCTGATGCTGAGAAAGTGTATTTAGTAGGAGATTTTAATAGTTGGAATGAAACAGCTACTCCAATGAAAAAAGGTCCTGATGGTTCTTTTTCTGTAAAAAAAATGCTTGATACAAATAAAGAATATCAATTCCGTTATTTGTTGGAAGGAAAGGGATGGATAAACGATTGGAAGGCTGATAAATATGTTCGTTCAGAATTGGCTAACGATGATAATTCTGTAATCAGTACAGATGTTCCAAAAGCACCAAAAGTTGCTAAAAAACCAAAGAAAGCTGGTTCTACAAAAAAGTAAATTCTGATTATTATCAAACAAATCTGATGCACTATTGACTAACTTTGTGTAAATGTCTATTATTATAACACTCATTCCCCGATTGTGTAATGGTAGCACTTCAGATTCTGGTTCTGACTGTGGGGGTTCGAATCCTCCTTGGGGAAAAAGGCTGACCCGTTTTGGATCAGCTTTTTTTATTACACAAAATTTGGTCCCTTCGTCTATCGGCTAGGACATGGCCCTCTCAAGGCTAAAAGATGGGTTCGATTCCCATAGGGACCGTATTGATAAAGGCTTTCGTAAGTATAAAGAGTCAAGTAGAAATGCACAAAAATGGCTAAATAAAAATGTACACTATTCCTTATTAAAAAGACAGTCTTTAAGTCTGTAAGACTTGCCTGTAATAGTTATAATATGGGCATGGTGCAAAATTCTATCAAGAATAGCATTAGCCACAACTGCATCAAAAAAGATTTTATCCCATTGTTCAAACGTTATATTGGTTGTAAAAATTGTG
>JAAZCS010000001.1 GCA_012513125.1 Treponema sp.
CTTCATCAAATTTGTCTCCACCAATTCTAATTGAATGTGTAACAACCATTCCTCCCAAAGAAATAACTGAAACTTCAGTTGTTCCACCTCCAATATCACAAATCATATGACCAGCTGGTTCATAAATTGGAATTTTTGCACCAATAGCAGCTGACAAAGATTCTGGAATAACTTCAACCTCTTTTGCACCAGCTTTTAATGCTGCTTCAATAACAGCTCTTCTTTCTACTTCTGTGATACAAGAAGGAATTCCTATTTTCATTCTTAATGATTTGAATATTTGATGTCTTGGAATAATTTTTGAAATGAAATATTTAATCATTTTTTCGGTACTATCAATATCTGCAATTACTCCATCAGCTAAAGGTCTTATAGCGATAATGTTACCAGGTGTTTTATCAAGCATTCTTTTGGCTTCGGCTCCCACAGCAACAATTCGTTTTGTTCCTTTTTCTACGGCCACTACAGATGGTTCATCTATAACAATCCCTTTGTCCTTAACATAAATTAATGTATTGCAGGTACCTAAATCTATACCTATATCTGTAGAAAAATTGTCAAAAAAACCCATCAAAATCCTCCCAAAAAAACTTTATATATTAAAATTTATTATATACTTTTTTTATTTACTTGTCAGATAATTTTTTTAAAGCTCCAGCGTGATTAACTTGTATTTTTAATACTTGTCTCCACTCAGATCTTGCTTTAATTAAATTTCCCTGTTTTTCATATACTATACCAATTCCATAGTGTGCGTCAGCTGAATTTGAATTCTTTTGTAAAGCTTTATTAAATTCTTCGAAAGCACCATTGTAATCTTCTTCGTCAATTAGTATAGAACCAAGAACGTTTTCACTTTGAATTATCATTTCATCATTTAAACTGTTATTGATAATTCTATACAAATACTGTTTTGCTACAGAATATTCTTTTAATATATAATATTGCTTTGCTATTGACAAAAGCAATGAATCAGATTCCCGAATTAATAATGCTTCTGTAAATGAAGAAATACTTTCAACGGTAAGACCAAGCGAAGCATAGCTTAATCCTAAATATTCAGAAATATCGTCAGATTGATATCCATTTTGTTTAGCTAGAGTTAAATATTTGATAGCTAAATCAGAGTAATAATGAGTTGATATAGTATTTTTATAAAAATATGCAATTCCAAGCATATATTGTAATTGCGGTAATAAATTTGAATTTGCTGAATATAATGCAATTCTTAAATTATTAATACACTCATCAAGATAAGTTTGTGCTTGAGAAGTGTCATTTTGAGATTGAGAAAGAAAAAAACATGAATATCCATAATAAGTCAATGCGGTATTGTTAAATGCATCATTTTGCAAAAACTGTTTTCCATGTTCATAAACTGATAAATAGTCAAATGATTCCCAGTCTTTTTGGATAGTTTTTATTGTAATTCGACTTTTTGAATATTTTTTATAAATAAAGACAGAAAAGAATATGATTGCGAATATTGCAACAAGAATGAGTATTACTTTTGCTATAAATTTAATCCAATGATATCTTTTTTTAAAAAGGTTATTGTTGTTATCTATTGTATTCATTTCATATAAAAAAAACAGATGGGATAATAAGCTGAGTTCTGTCAATTAATTTTTCAATTAATTAATAACCATCTATCTGAATTGTTGATTACCCAACAACTTTAGCGATTTACCCGTAGCGTTTTTCGGAAAATAAACTACTGCTTAATCTTGCTCCAAATGAGGCTTGCAAGCTATTTATGTTACCATAAATACGGTAGTCTCTTACACTGCCTTTTCACCCTTACCTATAAAAATATAGGCGGTATAATTTCTGTTGCGCTATCTGTAATTGCTTGGGCTATACAATTTTATTTTATATCTTTAGCTAAACACTAGTATATAAATAATATTATGCAACTACCAAGCAATTCCCGGTTATTACCCGGCATTTTTTCCGAAGGAGCCCAGACTTTATCTCATTAAAACAAATTATCATTAAAATGTTTTAAAGCGGTTAAATCCCATCTGTTAAAAATTTACTATCTATTCTGAATCATCACTTGAATCAGAAGTATCCTCATCATCCTCGTCTTCATCAGATTCATCATCAATTTCTTCATCTGTTTCATCTTCGATTTCATCAGAATCAAGCGAATGTTTTCTAGATTTTCCTTCATCATCTTCGTCGTCGCTTAAATCTACTAAGCTACCAATGTCAGCAATGTTGAAGTAATTTTCATCTTCAGCTTCATTTGTTTCTTCATAGAAAAGAACTCTACTGCAGTATGGACAGAACATTATTTCTTCGCCTTGGCGGATTTTATTTGCAAATTGTGCTGGTAAAATCATGTTACAGCCTGTGCATACACCATTTTTTACAGGAACGATACCTTTATCATTTCTTTGAATAATTCTTTGAAATTTAAAAAGAATCTCTTGATCCATATTTGGAACAATCTCATCTTCCTTAACTTTTAATTCTGCTAAATCTTTTTGATATTCTGATAATTTTGTATCTAAAAATTGTTTTCCGTTATTTAAATCAGATTCTTGCGATTTTATAGCTTCTTCATAGTTTTTAAGATTTTCGTTCATTTCGGCGAGTTTTTTCTCTTCCTTCTGAATTTCATTTCTTATTTCTTGTTCTTTGTTTTTCTGTTCAATAATCTGTTTATCTAATGCTTCATATTCTCTATGAGTAGTAATATTATCCATACCTTTTTCGTTGTTTTCTATTACCATTAGAATTTCTGTTAATTCAACCTTAAGTTTAGAAATTTTTTCTTTTAAAGATTCATATTCATGATTTTTAGAAATAAACTCTTCCTTATATCTTTTCAAAAGCTCATTTTGAGAATCTAACTGTTTTGGAGATTCATCAACTTTCTTTTCCAAATCGTACTTTTTTACAAGAATGTCTTGTAATGTTTTCAAATTTTCAAAAACGTCTGTTGTTACCATTTACGGTACCTCATTAAAAATAATTTAAAATATTATAGTAAATAAATGTTTTAGTCTATATTTATGTTTCCATAAAGTCGCGTAAACCATTTGCTCTTCTTGGATGTCTAAGTCGTCTAAGAGCTTTTGCTTCAATTTGTCTGATTCGCTCTCTTGTTACGTCAAAATACAATCCAACTTCCTCTAATGTTAGTGAATAACCATCTTCAAGACCAAAACGCATTTTTAATACTTCTTGCTCTCTTGCCGGTAGAGAATTCAATACTGACCTTAGTTGTTCTTGTAGTAATGTAAAAGCTGTTTGTGAAGCAGGATTTTCAACTTCTTTATCTTCAATGAAATCTCCAAGTAAAGAATCTTCTTCTTCACCAATAGGAGTTTCAAGAGAAATAGGTTCTCTGGCAACATTTATAACTTTTTTAACTCTGCTGACAGGCCAACCTAATTGTTGTGCAATTTCGTCATCTGTTGGCTCTCTGCCTAATTTTTGCATGAGCTGTCTTGATTCTCTTACAACTTTGTTAATCTGTTCAATCATATGAACAGGAACACGAATTGTACGAGCTTGATCGGAAATACTTCTTGTGATTGCTTGTCTAATCCACCATGTGGCGTAAGTTGAAAACTTAAATCCTTTTCGATATTCAAATTTTTCTACAGCTTTGATAAGTCCTATATTTCCCTCTTGAACCAAATCGAAAAAATGTAATCCTCTATTTGTATATTTTTTTGCAATAGAAACAACTAATCTAAGGTTTGCACTGATAAGACGATTTTTTGCTGTCTCCATCATGATTCGCCCTTTTTCTATTTCTTTTGCCATTTCAAGAATTTGGTCAACATTATTTTCAAATTCATATTCAAGTTTATTAAGTTTTCTATCAATTTTTTGAATTTGTGTATAAATATCTCTGATTTCATCAGCAGTCATGTTAAGAGTTTCTTCTAGCAAAACAGCTTGTGAACGGATAGATATTTTTCTTCCTAAATTACGGAGTTCAGAAGTATTAGTAATTCTAAGCTCTTTCATCTTTTTTTCTTGTTTTTGATGGAATTCTTCAATTTTAATTGTTGCGTCTCTATATTTCTGTGCAAATTTATCTAATTCTTCACTTTGAATATCAATTTTTTGTAATTCTGGCTGAATAATTTTCTTTAATTCCAAAAGCTGTGGATTAGAAAAAATAAAACTAGCATGTTCTGTTTCTGAAAGCTGTTTCTTTAGCGTCATATATTGTTTCATTTCTGGAAGAACAACTTTTATATTGTCCCCGTAAAAACTTTTTAGACGACGTTTATCGGCCATTTCTTCATTGATTTCTTTTCTAGTTTTTCCAGATTCATGAATATCAATTCTTGTAAATGCTTTTTGAGCGATAGCGAAAAATTCAGGTATGATTATTCCGGAGTTTTTGATAACATCTTTTATGATATTATTTCCTTCCTCCATTTTTTTTGATAATTCAACTTCCTGTTCTGCTGTTAATAATGATTCTTTTCCGATTTCTCTTAAATATAATCTAATTGGATCATCAACGCTTGATTCTTTATCGCTGTTTACAAGTTTATTTCTATTTGCAGCAATTTTTTTCTCTGCTTTTTCTATTTCTTTGTTTTCATCTGTGGAAACATCGTCAATCTCTAATAAAATCTCATCATCTTCACAAACGTCTTCGACAACTTCATCCTCAACAGTTATTGGTTCATCTTCAACTAATTGAATATTGTTGTCATTTAATAATTTCATTAACCCTTCAGTCATTTCTGGAGAATTAACAAATTCTTGACCTAAAAACTCTGTAACATCATCCCAAGTGATAAATGGTTTTGTTTTTGCAAAACCTATAAGTTTCTCTATAGCTGGATTGCTATTCTGATCCATAAAATCATTCACCTTATTTTTGTAATAGTTGAACTTGCTTATCAAGTTCCATTTTATCAGAAAGAAGTGACTGTAATTGATTTTTATCTTCATCAGTTACAACTTTATATTCTTTTATTCTTTGTAACAATTTATCTCTTTTTCCTTCAAGATTATTTTTCTTTACCATTTTTATTGTGTCAGAAACTATAATCGAAATGTTATCTTTATTATAAACATTAGAAGATAAAGTATCAGCAATCAGGTTATTTAACCCCTCATCACATTTTTCAAGAATATTTTGTAAGGTATAAAGATTTTCATTACAACACTCATCCAAAACACTGTATAACTTTTTAGCGGTGGGATTTTTAAAATCATCTTTTTTTAGATTGGAACGAAGTATTTTGTATTGCTCTAAGTCGGCTGTTATCGCTAATAAACCTCTTAATTCAGCATTAAGATTTATTTTTTCTATAACTTCTGTTTTATTGTTTTGCCGGAGATTCACACGTTCTTTGGCTTGTTGACGATTCAAAAAATCTTTTTTTACAGCCTCCGGTTTTAAATTCAATGTTTGACTTAAAATATCTAAACATGACTCTTTTTGAATATCAAATTGCAGTGAATCAATATAAGTGAAAAACTCTAGTGCTACTTTTGTTTTTCCTTCTGGTGTATTATTTAAATACTTTTCACCTAGTATATTC
>JAAZCS010000076.1 GCA_012513125.1 Treponema sp.
CATTATCAAAAGAAATTTCTTCGTACATTGTTGGAAAATCAGGATATTTTTTCTTGATTGATAGTTCTGGAACAATAATTGCACACAAAGATCAAAGTAAAGTTTATGAAAAAATTAATACAAATAAGGAAATAAACAGCATCATTAAAACTAACAGAAATGGATTTTTGAAAACTGTTGTGGATAATAATGATGTGTATGCATTTGTTTCTCCTGTAAAAGGATTAAACTGGTCTTTGGGGTTGATTGTCCCTGATTCAGAAATTCATGCACCAATTAAAAAGGCAAGAAATATAATTATCATTTTTGGAATAGTTATTGGAATTATCATTTATATTGTATTCTTTATTGGTATGTTGGATATTATTCGACGACTGAATAAAGTTAAGAACTTATTAAGTGATATGTCTGAAGGCGATGCAGATTTAACAATCCAATTGGAAGTAAAAGTTGAAGATGAAATTGGTATACTAGTTTATTTTGTAAACAAATTCATTAGTAAATTTAGAAATATAATGACAACAATTAAGAGTTCAAAGAATAATCTTGGTGAAGCTGGTTCTAAATTGATAGAGGAAATTCATTCTACTACAACTACAATTGAACAGATGTCAGGAAACATTAAGCTTGTAAATGTTCAAGTAAATAATCAGTCTAAAAGTGTTGAAAATACAGCGAGTGCAATAACTCAAATATCACGAAATATTGAATCTTTGGATAGTATGATTCAAGGACAAGCTTCAAGTGTAATAGAAGCCTCATCAGCAGTAGAGGAAATGATTGGAAATATAAAGGCTGTTGATTCATCTGTAGTAAAGATGTCTGAGGAATTCAATGTTTTGGAATCTAATACAAAAAATGGTATGGAAAAAAATTCTGCAGTAAATTCATTAATTCAAAAAATTGCAGAACAATCCAGTTCAATGTTTGAAGCAAACACAGTAATTCAAAATATTGCAGAACAGACTAATCTTTTGGCAATGAATGCTGCAATTGAAGCCGCTCATGCTGGCGAAGCGGGAAAAGGTTTTAGTGTAGTAGCCGATGAAATTAGAAAGCTTGCCGAAACATCTGCTGAGCAATCAAATAAAATTGGAATTGAACTTACAAATATTCAAAATGGCATTTCAGATGTAGTAGAAGCTTCATCTGATTCTGAAAAATCTTTCCTCACGGTATCATCGCTTGTTTCTTCAACTGGTGAATTAGTTAGCCAGATTAAGGGTGCTATGGAAGAGCAACAGTCAGGTTCTCAGCAAATCTTGGAAGCACTACGTGCAATGAATGACAGTACTACTGAAGTTAGGGGTGCAGCCGAGGAAATGACTAATGGTGGAGAAGTTATATTAAAAGATATCAATGACTTGAAGAGCTCCATGCAAAATGTAAATACAGCTATAACAGAAATTACAAACGGAACTGATTATGTAACAGAGACAACAAATAACTTGAAATCAATTTCTAATATTTTAGGAGATTCAATCACTAAAATTTCAGATGATGTTGATTTATTTAAGATTTAGATTTCATTTGATTTGAAAAAGGATTATTATGTCAAATTTTATTGATTATCTATCATGGCGTGGTGATTTAGATTTTAAGATGTGTCCATTTAATCACATTGATGCTTTGATTTTGTCACAGCTATCATATCTTGATTTTACAGGAATTATTGGTGATGATTTTAATAAAAAAGTTACAATTAAAGACTGCTATGAACAATTTTTGAAGCTCCCAGATTATGAAAAAAGAATAGACCTTGGAGTGATGATAAACAAGAAAACGATTAATCTTTTTTGTGATTGCTCAAATTCTAACAGATTTAAAAATGTGTTAATGACTGGCTATAAAAATGTTTATGATAAGGAAAAAGAGATTCAATTTTCTGCAATTACATTTTGTATATCAAAAAAAATGTCAGTTGTTGCTTATAGAGGTACTGATGATACTCTTATTGGTTGGAAAGAAGATTTTAATCTAAGTTATTTGACTCAGCTACCTTCACAATTGTTATCTATTGAATATTTAGAAGAGGCTTGCCAGAAAATTAAAAACGATATCATTGTTGCAGGTCATTCAAAAGGTGGCAATCTTTCCATTTATGCATCGGTAAAATGTAATCCAAAATATCAAAAAAGACTTTCGAAAGTATATAATTTTGATGGACCTGGATTTGATAAAAGTTTTTTTCTTCAGGATTCTTTCTTGAGAATAAAAAATAGAATAAATAATTTTTATCCAAAATTTTCAGTTGTAGGAATGATTTTTAGTCATTTTGAAACTTATAAAATAGTTGATAGTAATGAATTTGCTGTTATGCAACATGATCCATTTTCTTGGCAAATGCAAGGAAATGATTTTGTGTATAATAATGATTTTACTGATGAAAGTAAATTCTTTTATAAAGCTTTTAATGAGTGGATTTCTGAAATTTCTATTGATGATAGAAAGAATTTTGTTAATACTTTGTTTTCAATATTATTTTCAGTTGGTGTTGAAACAAATTCTGAGCTTGAAGATGAAAAACTGCAAAATTCAACAAAAATCATTTCAAGCATAGCGAAACTTGATTCAAAATCGAAAGATTTTTTGTTTGATATAATTAAGTTGTTTGGCAAAGTTGCTAAGAATAGCATACCAATTTTTAATTTATTTAGCATATAAAACATATTTTTTTAGGAGAATTTATGGATGATACTACTATTGTTACAGACAGTCCTGTAGGACAGCATTTAGGTGCAATCGGAGAATCTAAACAGGCTACTTATTTAATGTTCAATAAAAAGAAGATTGAATTAGTAGCTAAAATAACGATTGGAAGGGATTCTTCTAATGATATCGTAGTTGATAATAAGCTTGCCAGTCGTCATCATGCAATGATTCAAAAAATTAGAGATGCATATTTCATTAAAGATGAAGGAAGCACTAATGGAACTTTTGTTAATGAAATCAGAATTCCAATCGAAAAATACATTAAATTGAATTCTGGTGATAAAGTTACTATTGGAAATTCAAATTTAGTAATTTCATAAATATAGATGCAAGATAACCGTTCCTTAATGGATGTTTGTTTTGAAAAGAATCTCCCTTCTCACGATTATTTATTTTCGATAGTTGATAATGTTACTTCTGTCCTTGAAAATGAAAAAAAAGACTGGCGTCCTCTATCTTCTGATGGTGTGCCTGGAAGTCTAATTAGTTTTTCGAATAATTTGCCATTGATAGTCGTTCCAGATCTTCATGCAAGAACAAATTTCATAAAGCATATTCTTGATTATAAAATTTGTCCAAACGATGATTTTATCAATATTGATAGAGAAATAACTGTTTTAAATGCATTAGAAAACAAAATGCTAAATATTGTACTTGTTGGAGATATAATTCACACAGAAAGAAGAACAATTCAAAGATGGCAAAAAGCAAGAACAGAAATTAACAATAATGATTTTTATGGACAAGCAATGACTGGTGAAATGATTGATTCACTTACAACTTTGCTATCTGTTATGATGTTAAAAATAATGTTTTCTGATAATTTTCATATTTTAAAAGGAAATCATGAGAATATTCTTATTAAAACATCAAATGGCGATTATTCTTTCAGAAAATGTGCTGATGAAGGGAATATGGTAAATAGATTTATGCGTGAAAGATATGGCGATGATATTTTATATCTTATTTCATGCTTTGAAAAAAATCTTCCATTGATGTTTGTTTCAGGAAGAACGGTGATATCTCATGCAGAGCCAAAAGATTTTTTTACGCGGGAACAGATTATTAATGCAAGATTAGACGGAAAAGTAATAGAAGGGTTGACTTGGACAAATAATGGCGAAGCTTTTGACGGAACAGCTTTATATATAATAAAAGAAATGATTTCTTGCTATGATGAAAATGATTGTGTATATCTTGCTGGACATAGACCTGTAACAGAAATTTTTAATATTTTACAAAATGGCAGTTTTGTTCAAATCCATAATCCTTCAAGAGAAAATGTAGCGTTTGTGTATAATGATATA
>JAAZCS010000077.1 GCA_012513125.1 Treponema sp.
AAATCGACTTTAGCTTTTACAATAATGGAAAGGTACAAGGATAAAAAAATGATGATTGCACTCAAGCTTGCAATGAATAGGGATTGGATATTTTTCATAATGCTACCTCCTATTTTCATTATATGATACAAATAAAAAAAGGAACTGTAACGAAATAGATTAAATTGAAACATTCAATCTGATTTAGAGTCGTTGCGGCTCTTTTTTCTTTACACAAATAAAAAACACCTTTTTCTATGAATTTAAGGCGCATTTAAAAAGAATCTTTCAATTTTTGATATTTAATTTGGTTAATTTCTATATTTCTTATTGTGGAATTTTCTTAAATTGTATCCAATACAAACTAAATAGAGTTCGTTTTCCACATTTTGTTTACCTCTTCGCTGAATCCGTTCATATTCCATGTTATGTTTGATGTCGCCAAAGACGCCTTCTGCTTGGTAGGAACGGTTTGTTCGAAGCTTGATACCTTTCTCGCTTTCAAGATTTTCAAACGCTGTTTCTTGAAACTCCATCAGTACTGGATTATATCCTACTGATTTTGGGGCACCTTTTTCTTTTGCGATTTCTATTTGAGATGCATCAATTTCATATCTTTGGCTAATCGATAAATTTTCTGTATAACGACTGTTTATATCATGAGAATAGATATATCTTAATCCATCTTGGCTGATCATTTGATTGCCATCTTTAGTCATGTTTTTAATGTTATA
This sequence comes from Treponema sp., assembly GCA_012513125.1. GTDB lineage: Bacteria > Spirochaetota > Spirochaetia > Treponematales > Treponemataceae > Treponema_D. The sequence goes on from JAAZCS010000077.1 coordinate 714, forward strand.
AAGTTTCTTTTTGAATTTCGGTTCTTTTTCTTTTGAATAATTATTGTATTTCATGTAGAGTTTCATGTTGTTTTTTACACAATACATATAGTTGTCATAACTACCATATCCTGCATCAGCGACGGGATATTCTGGGAGTGTATGATATCGTGACTTATAACTTTCAAAGAAAGGAACCCATGTCTTGGTATCTGTTGGATTGGGAGAAATACCCATATGAAGAATGTATTCATCACTCACACCTATTTGTAGATTGTAGTATGGTTTGAAGATTCCTGTTTTATTGTAGTAGTCTTCTTTTCCATGCATGAATGTCGCATCGTGATCTGTTTTTGAATAGCTACCTCGTTCTCCACAAATTTGAAGATGTTCTTCATATTCTTCTAATTTATCATGATATTCTTTGACCTTTTCAAAATGTCTTTGATAAATACTCTTTCTTGTCCCTTTTCCATACACAAACTGAATATTTTTATCCATACAATCCTTAAGTAATGCATGATATATAGGGCTCAGGTCTTTGGGCTCATAACGTTCTTTTGTTTGATAATTGTATTGTGGAAGCTGATTCATTGTTTCTAATTCTTTTGTGATTTTTAAAAAAAGCTTGGCTTGATAATTTAAAATAGCCTTTTTCCATACGAAAGAAAATTTTCGTGCGTTGGCTTCTATCTTTGTGCCATCGACATATAGAACATTTGTATTAATGTTTTCTTTTTCAATAAGATAAGAATTTATCTCATAAAAAATTAAATCTATTTCTTTGATTAAGCGATCAGAAATAAATCTTTGAAATGCCATGTGGCTTGGTTTCAAACCATTTGATAGCCACATAAAACGAATATCAGTTCTACATGCTTTTTCAATAGCTCGTAAACTTCTTATGTTTTCCATATAGGCAAATAAGACAATCTTTAACAGTATGGCGTCATTATATCCTTCGCGACCTCTACGAGATTTTTTGAAGTATTTATTTAAATTTAATCCTCCCATGACTTCCATAAATGTTCTTACCGGATCATCAATATCTACTGAATATGAAATATCCACTGGTAAAGTGAGTTGAACTGCGCTATAATAATCTTGCTTAGAGAAATTATAGGACAGCTCATTATTGAGTTTATTATTCATACTATAATTATACCAAAAAGACGGATTTCCTAATATAGGAATTTCCGTCTTTTTTGGTTTTAATGGCCTAACTATTCGTTACAGCCCCTTTCTCTTGTTCTAGTCGATTAGGAAGGTTTCGTCTTGACCATCATACCACTTTAACTCAATTTCAAACTCATGTTTATTGTTAAGTGAAGTATATTTAAATTCAGCTTTGACGTTTCTTGAGGGACTTAGAAAAGTTTCTC
>JAAZCS010000078.1 GCA_012513125.1 Treponema sp.
ATGAATAACATGGTGTCCTGTGTACAAATCATGACTTCCAAGTACTTCCGCAATAAACTTTAAAATTTCTTCCTGTGTTTTCACTAAGTTGTTATTTTTTTCAGAAAGAGACTTATTCATTTTCTTTATTTCATCATTTTGTGTTTTAATTTGAACAAGAGCTTGTTTTTTTTCATCAGCAATTCTAAGGTTTGTCATAATTATCATGTAGCTTCTTGATGAAGAATAATCTACAAGCAGATACAAAAATGCATATTGCATTGAATACCCAATGATATCAGAAATAAGTAATACATTTTGTGTTGTATAATTATAAAAGTCTGTGTTTGTTGGGTAACAATACCGCCGTATTACAATTGCAATAATAGTTAGGGCGTAATTTGCGAGTGAAATTTTTTTTGTTAATGCAGTTTTATAGTAAAGACAACTTAGAATTGGCACAAAAGTATATGCTAATGAAATTTGAATCAAGGAATTCAAAGAAAGTGCAAAAACAAACAATAAACTTGAAAATAATCCAAAATACATTGAAAAGTATCTATATTTTTCTTTCTTATTTATGTAGTATTCTGTGATTGAAACAGCAATTGTGTAGGTCAAAAGACATACTGAATAAACATAAGAAACAATCCATACATTTAAAATTGTGAGAATAATAAACAGTATAGGAACTATATTGATAGAAAAGAGTATTCTTGTATAAAATTTGTTAAGACTTGTTATATTATCATTAAAAAAAGAAATTTCATAATTTGAGCTAATATATTCAATGTTGTCTATTTTATCTTCACTTATGTTCACAGTGAGAGAATTATATATCAACTTATTCTGAAACGCAAATTAATTTATATCGGTTATTTGCTGATTACATAGAAATTACATAAAATGCAATTTCTGTTTTCCATTCGAATATTGTTTTTTCAGAAGCAACTGTTAATAAGTTAATTAATTTTTGAAGATCGCCTGTTTCAATCTCTTCTGCAAGTTTGCTGCCATAAGCCGATGATGATGAATTGAACCATTTTTCAATTTCTGATGGTAGTATTCGTCTTTTTTCCATAAAAACTTTTGTTGCGGCTGTAACGCTAAATTTCTTTTTTGAAAAGCAATCGGAGATAAATTGAGAATCCCAATTAAAAAGAGGATTGTCCTTATCTCCAAAAAATGAGTTTTCCGCTTTTTCCATTTTTTCTATTATTGGCAGAAACTGTTCTATTGTTTTTTCAGTTAGTATTTGTTCTTTTATGAGTTTACTAATTCTTTGTCCTTTTGAAGGAATTCTTTGTGAAATGATTATGCTAAAACCTGATGCAAGTGGGCATTCATATTCAAAATTATTGTCGTCATCATCATTTGATTGAATTTGAAAAGAATTATCATTTTTTTGTGGAGATAAAATTCCAAAAAGTGATGAACATAATGCTTCAATTCCTTTTTTGTTAATAAATGGATCTACAAAAAATAGCCTATCAAAAACAGCACCGTTATATTGGAATTGAACCAATGTGTCATAGAATTCTTTTGGTGTAAGATAATCGGACGTGGATGATTCTGCTCTAAACTGCAAAATAGGACGATCCAGATTTGAAAGAGTCCTTCCGTACTGTTCTAGAATTTGTTTTCCTTTTTCAGTTCTGCAGACTCCACAAGTAACTCCTTCTGGTGCAAGTCTTGTTATTTCCCAAAGTAAAAGACCGTTGTCGGCATTCCAAACTAGGCTTCTATAATGTCTTGCCAAATTTGCCAAAGAAGTCATTGTGTCTCTGATATTTAGTAGAATTTCAGCTTTATTTGAATCAAGCCTTTGTCTCCAGAATTTATCAGCTTTATCTAGCGTTTTTTCACGTAAATCATCTTTTGGTGTAAAAGTGAGATTTTCTTCTTTCTTTTTTGACGAGTTTTTGAAATGTTCATTTATCCACCATTCACTGATAGGATTCATGCCAAACTCAGATTTTTCTTCATTCTTGAAAATATTTATTGAATTTGCACTATCTTCTGACTTTTCATTATTCGGTGAATTTCTTTTGTATGCGTCTTCCAAAGAGTTGTTCTCTAAAAGTGTTGCGATTTGTAATTCCCTTCTTGAAAGAATATCATTTCTGATTTTACCTTCATATCCTTGCGTACTTGGAGTGTAGAAAACTCTTCCTGAAAGTGAATCTGGCAAATACTGTTGAGCGACCCAATGGTCTTTATATGCGTGTGGATATAAATAACCCGCTCCGTGTCCAAATCCCTCTGAATCTCTAGAATCATCTCGCAAATGATTTGGAACTTCAGCGTCTTCTTTTTCTACGGAAGAAAGTGCATCAAAAAAAGCCATACTGCTGTTTGATTTTGGAGAAGTGGCCAAGTATAAAGTTGCATGAGCTAAAAAATATCTTCCTTCGGGCATTCCGACTCTGTCAAAAGATTCAGCACAAGAATTTACAACCGAAATTGCGTTTGGGTCAGCAAGTCCTGTATCTTCACATGCAGAAATCAGAAGTCTTCTGAAAATAAAGTGTGAATCTTCTCCAGCACTCACCATTCTTGCAAGCCAATAAAGAGCCGCATCGGGATCTCTTCCTCTAATGCTTTTAATAAATGCACTTATTATGTCGTAATGATAATCTCCGTCTCGGTCATAAAGAACTATTTTTTTCTGAATTGATTCTTCGCATGCTTCCTTTGAGATATAAATTTGAGTTCCATAAGATGGAACTGGTGGATTTGCATTTGGCTTCCAAATCTCTGGAGTTGTTTCAATTGCAAGTTCAAGCGCATTCAGTAATGAGCGTGCATCTCCGGTTGCGGTTTGAATAAGGTGTTCTAGTGCTCCTTCTTCAAATACAACTTTCCAATGCCCATAACCTCTTTCGGTGTCGGTTAATGATTGCTGGGCTGCTTTTTTTAAATCTTCTTCAGTTAGTGATTTTAATTGAAAAACTCTGGAACGGCTTACGAGTGCTTTGTTCACCTCAAAAAAAGGATTTTCTGTCGTCGCCCCAATCAGAATTATTGTTCCGTTTTCTACCCACGGCAACAAGGCGTCTTGCTGACTTTTATTCCAGCGGTGAACTTCATCAACAAAAAGAATTGTTCGTTTGCTGTATAATTTGTAATAATCTTCAGCCTGTTTTATTGAATCTCTGATATTTGCAACTCCAGTAAGGACTGCATTTAGTGTGATAAAATTTGATTTTGTATGATTGGCGATAACTTTTGCTAGTGTTGTTTTGCCAGATCCTGGTGGTCCATAAAAAATAACAGATGTTAACTGATCTGCTGCAATTGCTCGTCGTAGAAGGCGTCCTTTTCCAACAATATGGTCTTGACCTATGTATTCATCAAGATTTCTTGGTCTCATTCTTGAAGCCAAAGGTTCTTGAGATTGTAATGTTGCAGAAAAAAGACTGTCTTCCATGTTTAAAATTGAACTATTCTCGGTTCCAGCTTGCTCTGTAAGGGTAGTATGACCATAAACCAATATCATCATAGCTTACGCCAGTTGAAGTTCCTGTTCCCATAAATCCAATCGAAGCATACAACGTACTAGCTAATTCTGCTCTGGAAGGATCTGTATTTATAAATGTATAAACCATATATCCAGAAGAAATTACAGATTCAATATTAGTTGCGAAAGGTAGAAGATATGTTGTTGGAATTCCATTTCCATCAAGTCCGACTTTTGAAACTCCATAATCATTTGATGCAAAATACGATGCAAATGTTGTGAAATTTCCTTTTCCAATAATTAAAGCATCGCTGCAACAAGCTAATGTTGTAATAACTTGACCGGCATAAACAGCATTACTATAGCTTGTTCCATTTGTGCTATATTTCAAAAGCAAATTGTCGGCGATATAAACAACTGTTGGATCTTTTGAAGATGTTTCGTTTGTTGTAGAAACATCTGAATTGAAGAATAGAATATCATTTCCGTACCAAACGCATGAGTTTGTTTTTCCGCTGTTATCTTTATTTGTTACAGTCTTAACAGTAGGTGCACTAGTTCCGTTCAATTCATATATAGTTGAATCGCTTCTGATATATGCCTTTCTGTGATCGTTTTGCGGAGAATTTGTGCAAAAAGCATTAAAATTGCTAGTGTAATAACTGAGTGATGCTGATACTGAAAGCAATTCATTGTTTGCTGTTAAGTCTACCCAATTTCCTTTGTCCCAATCTGAAGTTGATTGTGCATAAAGGTGAACTTTGTAGGGATTTGTTTCTCCTGTTGTAGTGTTATTCAAATATTCAACCGCGATTAGATACAAATTGTTTGCGTCTGCAAGGACTTTGATGTATTGCTGCCCCACATGAACACCATTTATATAATCATAGTAATGAATTGGTGCTGGAATATTAGAATAAATACCCCAAGTTACATGGGCTTCTGTAGAAGCATATTTATATCTTACTCCATAGTCACCATTTAATACCAAAAATTCAGTATCACCTACTTTATAGCGAACAATTGTTGTGACAGCCCCAGAGACAGTAGCTTCTTCAGGTGAAACGTCTTGTGTTATTCCATAAAAAACAGCTTCCTGACAAGACGAAAAAATAATGCTGAATAGAATGCAGCTTAGTATAAGAAATAAATTTATTTTTTTCATAATTAAT
>JAAZCS010000079.1 GCA_012513125.1 Treponema sp.
CACAATTTCAATTATTCTTCATGAGTGAAATCAGGAAAATATCAAAACAAAATCCCAAAAAGATATTTTTTATTATTACACATTCACCTTTTTTTGTTGATTTAAAACAACCAAACGATTTAATTGGAGTAATTGTCTGCCACGTAAATAGAGCTCCTACTCATATTGATGAACTGAACAAAGACGACAGGCTTTTACTAAAAAGATTTTTGCCCCGATTCAATTCATATCATAAACAATTTTTCTTTTCAGATAATCAGATATTTGTTGAAGGATACACAGATCAACAAATGTTCTCTTATCTTTTGCCATTTGTAAAAAAAACAGAATACACAACTGGAACTGGAATTATCGATGTTGGTGGCAAAGATGAACTTGGTGTTTTCTTTAAAGTTTGCACGCTCCTTGGAACAAACGCAAGAATAATTACAGACCTTGATTCTCTTTTCAGTGGAAAATTAATTGAAGTTGTTGAAAATGATAAACGACCGTTTCTTTGGTTAGAAAAACAATATGAAAAACAGTTGTCATTTTATCAACTTGTTTTTACAAAAAAAGAGATATCGGCAAAAATCTCACTGACAAAACTTATTCAAAAATTGGAATCTCTTATTATCGAAATAGGAGACGGAATCCATGAAATAAAATCACAAACCGACAAAGAAATGTCACTTTTAATCGAAAAAATCGATTTTTTACACAATAAATATGATAATGTAGAAAATCTTGATACATATAAAACTGTTGTTCTTCAAGGAATTACACAAATTAGCGATCATTTGGAATTATATCTTCCCCTCCCTCTTGCAAAAGAAATTCCAATTGTTAAGAATTTGGCGTCCTTAGTTTTTGCAGCAATAGAAACTGCAAGAGTGTACATTTTGCAAAAAGGCTGCATTGAACATTATTACACGCAAAACATCAGCAAATATATGCCAATTTCGGGAAAAGACAAGCTATTCCATGCAGAACTAGAATATCTTACAAAAGAAAAACAAAAAAACATTAAAAATAATTATCAAGAATTAATAATATTATTAAATAATGCTTGTTGTAAAAAATAATTTTTGCTAATATCAAAAAAAAAAAGTAAATTATTAAGGCGGAAATGAATAATTATGTTTAACAGACAAGATTATGTCAGTGATGTGGATTGGCAACGTTTCTTACAGTTTTCAGAAAAACTAGAAACCCCGAATATTGTTATTAACTTGAATAAAGTTAGGACAAATTTTATTAAGCTTAAAGATTCATTCCCCTATGCAAGAATCTTCTATGCAATCAAGGCAAATCCTGGTGAACCCATTTTGAAAATGCTCTCGGAACAAGGCTCGTGCTTTGACCTAGCTTCAAGATATGAATTGGATTTAATTCAGAAATTTAATGTTGAACCAGAACGACTTTCTTTTGGAAATACAATAAAAAAAGCAAAAGACATTAAATATTTTTACGACAAAGGGATTAGAATGTTCGCAACCGATTCAAAAGACGATTTGAAAAACATTGCTGAATTTGCACCCGGTTCAAAAATTTACGTACGTATTTTGGTTGAAAACTCTGTTACAGCAGACTGGCCACTTTCAAGAAAATTTGGATGCCACCCAGACATGGCATACGACCTACTTGTTATGGCAAGAGATTTAGGACTAACACCATTTGGGATTAGCTTTCATGTTGGAAGTCAGCAACGCGATATTGGACAATGGAACGATGCTATTGCAAAAACAAAATATCTTTTCAATTCTCTTGAAGAAGAAGAAGGTATAAGACTTTCCATGATTGATATGGGTGGAGGATTTCCTGCTTCATATGTTGATCCAACTAACGATTTAAGTGAATATGCATCAGAAATTACACGTTATCTTCATGATGACTTTGGTGATGAAATTCCAGAAATTATTCTTGAACCTGGACGTTCTTTAGTGGGTGACAGCGGAATTCTTACAAGTGAAATAATTTTAACTTCAAGAAAAAACAATACTGCTCTTGCAAGATGGGTTTATGTTGACGCTGGAAAATTTAATGGGTTAATAGAAACTCTTGACGAATCAATCAAATACCCTGTAATAACAAATAAAGATTCTCCTACAGAAAAAGAAGGTGAAGTTATTATTGCAGGTCCTACGTGCGACAGTATGGATATCATGTATGAAGACTCAAAATATAAGCTTCCTGTTTCATTAAAATCAGGAGACAAGCTTTATTGGCTTTCTACAGGTGCATATACATCAACATACGCTTCTATTGCATTCAACGGATTCCCACCTATTAAAACTTATTTCATGTAAAAAAAACACCCCACAAATTGAACTTTTGATTCAACTTTATGGGGTGCATTCATTAAATTCTATTCCTTGAACTGGAAAATTCTAGTCCATCACATTTGCAGACAATTCCATAATCATATCATAAATAGGTTTTCCACCTGGAACCATAGGAAGAATCATTTCATCTTTATCTACTTTTGCATCAATTACGCAAGCTTTATTTGATTTAAATGCTTCTGTAAATACTTTTTCAAATTCTTTTGCATTTGAAGCCCCATAACCTTTAATTCCATATGCGTCTGCCAATTTTACCCAATCTGGACCAAAATCAAGAGTAGTTTCACTAAAACGTTTTCCATAAAAGAGTCTCTGCCACATTCTTACATTTCCTAATACATTGTTATTTACAACAACAATTACTATTGGCAAATTATAATGAGAAATAGTTGCAAGTTCATTACAATTCATTCTGAATGAACCATCTCCAGCTATATGAACTACCCTTCTGTCTGGTTTTCCAAGAGAAACACCCATTGCAGCACCTGTTCCATACCCCATTGTTCCAAGACCGCCACTTGTTATAAATGTTCTTGGCTTGTTAAATGGATAAAATTGAGCTGCCCACATCTGATGTTGTCCAA
>JAAZCS010000080.1 GCA_012513125.1 Treponema sp.
ATTCTGATTTTTCGGAAATAATTAAATTATCTGGAATGGAAAAAGTGTTGATGAATCAATATAAAAACCAAAAACATTCTTTTTAAACTGTGAGTTGAAAAATGAAAAACAAATTATCATTAATAATTAAAGCAAATCAAGATTTTATAAGGCATTCCGAAGCTGATAAAAGTTTATATATTCCACAAATGAATAGCTTTTTTGATTCTATTTCAAAAATATATATCCCACTTTTAAATATGGTGGAATCTTTGGAGACAGATAATGTCCCTTGTAGAATAGGAATTGTTCTTCCTCCAGTTCTTTGTTCTATGCTAGATGATGAGCTTGTTCAGAATGAATATGTTGCTTGGCTTGACAAAAGAATAGAATTTGGTTCGGTTGAAAAAGAAAGATGTAAAAATGATGAACAAATCTTGAAAATAATTAACAAAACAATCGAAGAAAATAAATTTCTAAAAAAATGTTTTATTGAAAAATTTAACAATAAACTGTTAAAGTCATTTTCGGAATATCAGAATAAAGGTTTTATTGAAATTTTAGCTACATCTGGAACAGATATTTTTATGCCTCATTATTCTGATATGAAAGAAATTATTACGGCACAAATTGAAACAGGTTTACATTCATATAAAAATTATTTTGATGGCTTACCAAATGGTTTTTGGTTACCAGAATTGGGTTATACGTTAGGTCTAGAAAAATTGATTAAAGCGTATGGTTTTTCATATACTGTTTTGGACGCAAGAAGTTTTTTGCTTTCAGAAACGCTTCCTCAAAAAGGTACATTTTATCCAGTAAGGGCAGAAAATTCATTAGCCCTATTTGCTAAAGATGCAGAGATGGATGATGAAATTTATGGAAATAATGGATTCATTTCAAATAAAATATATCGAAACGAGAATAGTGATGTAGGGTTTGAACTTCCTTTAGAAAATTTGTCAACAGTGAATGACAATTGTAAGGAGAGGCTTTCTACTGGTTTTATATATCTAAACAAAGATTTTAGAAAGAACTCAGTTTACAATGAAGATTTGGCATTTGAACAATGTGTTGTTGATGCAAAAAAATTTTTAGAGTTAAAGTCTACTAAGATGAATAAAGCTCAAGAATTTCTTGGGGATATAGATTTTGTTTCAACTGTTTGTACAATCGATGCATCTGTTTTTTTTGATAAATGGCATGAAGGTATGAAATGGATTGAAAATCTGTATAGAAATGCTTCACAATATAATATACAAATGGTGAATTGTTCTGAATTACTTGGTAATCAATATTCATTTGATAAAATAAATCCGTATTATGCTTCATCAGCTGGTGTTGGGTATGGAGAAAATCTTCTTTCTGGAAAAAACAGTTGGATGGTGAGATACATACGAAAGGCATGTGAGAGAATGACTGATTTAGCGGATAGGTTTCCTAATGATACAGGTTTGAAGACAAGACTTCTGAATCTGGGCGTTAAGGAGATTATGTTAGCTCAATCATTAAATCTTGCAAAGATGATAGATGATGGAGTTTTTTCAGAATTTGCCGAAAAACGTTTTAAAGATTCAATTCTTGCATTTACAACAGTATTTGATTCGTTGGGGTCTAATACAGTAAGTACAGAATGGTTGACTACATTGGAAATTAAAGATTCAATTTTCCCTTGGATGAATTACAGAATTTTTAGTAAAAAGTGCTAATTAGTCAGATAAAGTTTGACTGTCTTTCATGGACTGAATCATATCAATCCATGTTTGTGCACTCTTTATTCCAAGAATTGCAGGATCGAATCTTTTATCAAGTTTTAAAGCTTCTTGCCAAATATCAATTGCCGCCTGCCATTCAGATTTTGCGTAGGCGTCCAAACCTTTTAGATAATAACTATCAACTTCTTTTTCTTTTATACTTCTTCCTCTGTCTCCAAGTAGGATTTTTGCGGAAAGACTGAATTTATTTATTGGATTTACAGAAGAAGTAAAATCCAGAGAATATGTAATATTCATTTTTAATTTGAGCAAGTCAAAATCGCATCCCAAACTCAGTTTAGGATTTCCACCTTTGAGTGAAAATCCTGCCAATACAGAAAGAAAATCAGTGAATTGAATACTTATACCGGTACCAATTGAGAATGCAAGGTATTGCCCAATGTTTTGCAGATTAATCGGTTGTTTGAAGTCAATTGATACAGTAATGGGTTTTATAAATCTGTATGAAATTCCAGCTGAAAGTGTTGTTGGTAAAGGATCATCATATTGAATCCCAGTTAGTCCACCAAAATTTGTAAGTGCAAAGCCAAGATTATTTGCCGCAAGCCCGATTCTAAAGTTTGCGTCTCTTGAATCAAAATATTTGAAAAAATTGAACTGTAAAAGGATTCCAATATCACCCATAAGTCCTAATGCTGATTGTTGAAGTCCTGTTCCTGGTATAACAATATTAGTGTCGTTGTCAGAATAATTTGGCATTCCTCGCCATGCAGCTCTAAGTGTAGTACCCAATGCTAATCCTTTAAAGTTGTATCCAGCAAAAAAATTGTAAGAAAAATTTAGTGCAAAAGCCGTTTCTGTGTAATAGTTACCGTTTACTCTTTCGCCAAAAATATTATATTCAGTAAAAGGCAGATAGAAACATGACAATTGTGTTCCAAAGCCGAAATGATTATTTCTTGTAGTAAAAGATAGTGTTTCAAGATTTGAATCAGCTATCCATGAATTATGAATTGCAGCTAGTTGTGTCTGTTTTTGAATTGCACTTCCAGCGGCATTGTAATTTAAGTAGCCAATGTCATCGCAAAGTCCTGTGTATGCAGAGCCAAGACTTTCTGTTCTGCCACCTGAAG
>JAAZCS010000081.1 GCA_012513125.1 Treponema sp.
AGTAATTGTTCCATTTATATAGTCTGAACTTATTACAGATTTATAGTTTGCATCAGATTCATTCTCATTATATGTACTTGCCAATGGAGAAACTGTCAGTGAAATATTTGGACCTTTTGTATCATAAACAATAGTTTTTGACGCTGTTGTCGTTCCATTGATTGTTGCACCAACCCTTATAATGTTTTCTGCATTTTCTGAAAAGTTTGAATACGGAATTTCATAACTGAATGCGTATGTATCACTACTTCCATCAGATGATTTAGTTAATTCTGTGGAACTTTCTTTATATGTTTTTATTGGACTATCAATATCTTTATAGATTTTTATTGTAACAGCAGCACTAGCTTCAACTTTTACAGTTCCTGAAATTGTTACGTTTGTATTTTTCTTTGCATAATAAGTTGAAGCAGAAGGAGCTGTTATTGTTATTACAGGAGCAGCTCCATTTGAACAGAAATTAAATGCATAAATTTTACCAAATGTTGCAATTAATCCACCATTTTGGTCTTCGCCATCTACACCAATTACATATGATCTACCGATAGTGCAAACTCTATCTACAAATGTAATAATTCTGTAATCAGTACCATTCTTGTTAATAGACAAAGAATCATCTGTTGCATTTAGGTATTTTCTATTATCTTCATTTATTTCTTCACCATTTGAATTACATTCATTAATCCATAATTTTAAAGGTTTTTCTGTTGTATTTAATAATGGATATCCGTCTGAACCCTGTTTTACATCAACAATTAATTGACTTCCACGTGTGAAATTCAAATCGTTTGAACTAAGATTTGTTGCAATATTTGCAGAAGTAGAAGATGTCATACCTGTAACAGAGAAATAAGGACTATTCTGTGGATTCAAATAGAACATTGCTTCGCTTATTTTCTTTGAAGAATCGTTCAAGGTACTCATAACTGTTGAATCTTGCTTTAGAGAACCGCTGAACATATGGTAAATATCATTTACTTTATAATTGGATAAAACACTTGTTGCTACTTCATCACGCAAATAGAAATAACTCTTTGCATTTCCTAATTTATCTTCACTTGTTTGAGAACTTCCAATTGGATAACGCTGAGCATCATCATAACAAACAATCTTGCAATATCTCTTTAGTTTATCACCAACAGTGTCACCATAAATTGTTGTATAGCTACTATCTCCAAATTTTGCCGCTGAAATATTTAGTGATTGCGGTACATTTGCAATAGTGATTGTTTTTATTAGATTTGTTGCTGCAGCATCATCATAAACAGAAACACACATCTGACTAATGCTGTTATCATCTGCAACCTGACCTTGAATTGTAAAATCTTGACCATAAGTATCAATTTCTGACTCATCGGCTGTAGTTCTTGAACCCGGGCGCTGAAGGAAAACAATAGGGGCAGTATTATCAATAGTAAAAGAACGTGATGAAGTACTTGTATGTCCACCATAGTCCATCAACATAACGCTTGCTTCATATGTTCCATCTGGAATACTTTGTGCCACTGGATCTATTGTGCATGACCATGTAGTTCCACTAAGGCTTCCGCCAAAAGTATAGGAACCTGAAACATTAACACCAGACAACGTAATGCTGGCAGCAATTACAGTTCCATCATCAGAATATGAACCTGAAAAGGCAAAAGCATCTCTAACAACTGCGTCAACTGGAGGATTAGAAATACTGATAACCGGAGCAGTTGTATCTACAGCCGCTCCCAATCCAATTTCGCAAGATAATAAAAATATACTTAAAAAAGACGCTAATAAAACCCAAATTCTAATTTTTTTCATAGGTATACACCTCTTATTTTACATTCAAAAATCTCAGACATATGAATGTCATTAATTTTTTAAATACTTACTCTTTTACTACTCTATCTATCGGTTTTTATTTATATTATCATTAATTTTAGTATATATTTTCTTATTATTGCACTCAAGAATTGCTTTTAAAATAGAACAAATCCCCTAATTTATAAAGGATTATCTCCCTATAATATACGAGGATTCGCTAATAAAATCAAATTTAATCTCTATGGGCTAAAGTGCAAGCCCCGTGGCTAGCCATCAATACCCCCAGACTACCCGACTTGATAATTCATTGCATCTGAAAAAGTAATTGGAAAATTTCTAATATAAGGTTTCAATTTATTGAATACGCTTATTTCTGTTCCATGGTTAATTCCTGTATTGATTTCAATAAAAATGCAACCCGTATCGCCTGCGATATTCTCTAAAGTTTCATTCATTTCGTTTACATTATTTTTTTGTGAATTAATTGAAACAATATAAATGGAACAATTCTTACAGTTTCTATGTATATTTAACAGCATCCATTCATATTTACTAATAAAAGTGTCTTTATCATTATTGAATAATTGCAAATCTTCTTCACCAATATTTACAAATAATTTCAAAGGTTGCAAAGGATAAATACAAGAAGCTAAAACAGAATCGGCATTATCCAATGATAATTTTGAAAAACTTCTATTGTAAATCATCATGTCTATATTGTCATTTTCTGCCAATTCAGCAACGTCCATTCCAGCAAAAAAAGTTGACCCCAAAAATACAACTTCTCCAGTTTTGCTAATTTTGTTCATTTCAACAAAATGCTTAATTTTACCTTCCAACATCACACAGCCTCCTGTTCACCAAGTGATTTTGCAACATATCCAACAGCTTCATTTTTATCTATTTTTTTATTCACAAAATAAACGACTACATTCATTGAAACAGCAACTAGATTGATAAAATAAACGATAAGAACATAATTAATCACACCATTCATCAATTTTGCGACAATTTCAAAAATATATCCAAATATAATCAACAACGTAAACCTTAAGCTCATATTTTTTGCCGAACGTGATTTTATATTCTTAATTACAGAAATAGGCCACGACAATCCAAAACACACCAACATCATTGCCTCTAATAATTCCGCCATTTATTCCTCCATAGTTTCTTATCAAACTTTATCATGAGAATAATAAATTGCTTTAATAATTTCTAATATATTGTTTTTATCATATTGATAACTCTAACGTTATCTTTTATACTAAATCTAAAGGAATCAATAAATAAAACTTATGGAATTAACACAACTACGTTATTTTTTGGAAGTAGCAAAACGCCAACATGTCACAAAAGCCGCCGAAGAGTTGCACGTATCACAACCAGACATCACTCAAGCTATTCATCGTTTGGAAAACGAACTAGAAGTTCCCCTTTTCACCGCAAAAGGCAGGAACATTGTTCTTACAACATACGGAAAATATTTTTTTGATAATTTGTCACCTTTACTAGAAAATCTTTATGAATTGCCGAACCAGCTCAATTCACTTGCAAAACTTGAAAACTCAACAATACATTTGAATGTTCTTGCAGCCTCTTCTCTTGTAACTGAAGCGGTTATTGAATATCAGAAAATTGACGACAGTCTTCATGTTCAATTGAATCAAAATGAAAAATCAGATTTGTACGATATTTGCGTCACAACGAAACTTTTTTACCAGCAACCGCTAATAAATCATGATTCTGTTTTTGTTTGTACAGAAAATATTTATCTTGCAGTACCAAATAATGAACGCTTCAACAAAAGA
>JAAZCS010000082.1 GCA_012513125.1 Treponema sp.
AAGAATCAGATGATGAAAATGATGAAGCAGCAATTGCTGAAGAAATGCGCTTGGCAAGAGAAATGGCTGAGAACTTGGGAATTGATTATGACAAATATGTTGATAAACATAATGTTATAGAACAAGCAAATTCAGAAAACTATATAAATGTAAATAATTATTCACAATATACATATAATCAAAAAGCTGAACAAAATCATGCTGTTGCAATTATTGGTTGGGATGACAATTATTCAGCATCAAATTTTCTTGAAAATCATCAGCCACCTGCAGATGGAGCTTGGATTATTAGAAACAGCTGGGGTTCACAGTATGGAAATAAGGGATATTTCTATCTTTCTTATTATGACAAAACAATTTGTTTGCCAGAATCATTTGATTTTGTAGTTTCAAATATAGATAATCATACAAGTCTAGTAGATATCATGGGTTATGATTATATGCAAGCTTCTGCTATAAGTTCTGTTCAAGTAAAAGATAAAGCAAAAATGGCAAATATTTTTAATATTGAGAATGATAGTGTAATTAGTTATATAAGTATGATGACAACAGGACTTGATACTAACGTGATTGCAGAAGTATATCTCTTAAACAAAAATGCAAAATCTCCAGTTGATGGAAAACTTTTAGATATAGTTTCTAAAGATTATCAATTTGGAGGATATCATAGAATAGCATTAAACTATAACTATGTAATTCCGGCTGGTTCTAAAATAAGTGTTGTTCAATCTCAGTGTACAGAAACTACAGAAGGTTGGCAGTATGATGTTTCGTATACAGTTGGAACGAATCAGAAATATCAAGAGGCACAGAATATTTTTGAGACAAATCCAAATTTTCAAGTTAGAAGTTGGACAGAAGGTAAAATAGGAAAAAATGAAAGTTTTATTTTTATAGATGGAAAATGGGTTGATTGGAGTAGTGTAATTGAACAGTTAAAAACTGAAAGTTTAGCAGCAACCTATCTTTCATATGATAATTTAAATATGAAACTTTATGCATATCCAAAGGATGAAATAGAACAAATTCATAAATTACAAAAACCAGAGTCGTTTAATGGTGTAAAAGCAAGAGTTTGTGATGAATGTGGTTATACGCTTATTCAACAAAAATAAGCGTAATGTTGACAGTTGACTTTCTATTTTGAATATCCAAGGGCTACGATTGTAAATCCTAAGTCCTTGGAATCATCTTGCATTTTAATCTGAACAGAATGCTTGGCTGACACTTTTTCATCAATAATCAACTCGAATAGGCAATTTCCCCAGCCGTTATTTTTTGAACAATCAAAAGTTTTGATATATTTTCCATCAATAAATAAATCTGCTTTTCCAAATTTCACATTACTATATTGAGAATTTTCTTTATAAACCAAAATTAGATTCTTACAATTAATTTCAAGATTAAAACTATCATTGCTATTTCCAGGTTTGTGATACCAATTGAAAGGAAAATTACTTTGTTTTGTTTTTTGTAAATATTGAGTTTGTGAATCGATACTATTAAAACCACCTGAAGTAATTTTTACGTCCTGATTGTCTGAAAGAATCTGTTTAAAACCGAATAAATTTGATTCAAGATAGCTTTTTGTGGGAATAGCTGGCTTTTCGTTTTGTTTGTTTTTGTTCGTTTGATTTAGTAATTGCATAAGACAATCAGCTACTAACTCATGACCTTCTTTTGTTGGATGAACAATATCTGTATAGAAATCTTTTTCATTAATGGTTTTGTTGTTTATACTCTTGTTCACAATGTTTAAAATGCTTATTTGAGGTATATTATAATAATTAGCAATAGGAATCATTTGATTTTGTGTATTTCCATATGTTGCCGCCGAATACAGTATGATAATTGCCGTGTTTGGATTATTAGTTAGTGCGTCGTGAATTAATGCTTCAAAGCCACGTTGATGGGTTTGTTCTCCGCCATCATTAACAGCGAATTCAATTATCAATAAATCTGGATTTTGTTTTAATACTTTTGTAACATCTTGTTCATATCTTACTAACCCAATTGGAGAAGGAGTACCACTTAATCCAGCACCATCAAAAAAGATATTTTTTCCATTATCTTTAGTAAATTGAGTTCGAATTTTTCTGTTGAATTGATAAGCGTAACCATCTGTAAATAATGCAGGACCAGCCCCTTCTGTGACAGAACCACCTAGTGCAGCGATAGAGACCTTTTCTCCTTTTTTTATCTTATCTAAAAATAATTTTAAGTTGTAATTATTACCATAAGATAAAATTGATTCCTGAAGTAACGCGGAATAGTCTTTATCAGACATATTAGAAATATGCTTAGTTTGTGAATAAGCAGAAGAAAAAATAAAAATGCTAAAAATGAAGATAAAAATCTTTTTCATAAAAAAACGTCCTATTGATTAGTTGTGGGCAATTCCACAGATTTCATTAATATTGTTATAACCTTTTTGTTTCATAAAGGAAGATAAACCATCGATTATTTGAATCATTGAATATGGATTTGCAAAAGTATTTGTTCCAACTTGGATAGCTGTTGCTCCGGCCATAATAAATTCAACTGCATCCTGCCATGTGGCAATTCCTCCAATGGCAAAAATAGGTACACGTTTATCTTCAGGTAAAGAATTGATGGCTTCATATAATTCCCAAATTAGGCGAACAGCTATAGGTCTAACTGCGGGACCACCAAAACCAGCTTTTATTTTGTCAAAAACTGGTTTTCCTTTATCAATATCTATTGCTATTCCCTGAAAAGAATTGCATAGAGAGATTCCATCAGCACCAGATTCAATACATTTTAGTGCGACGGAATTAATATCTTTTGCCTGTGGAGTTAGTTTTACAAGAAGAGGTTTAGAGATTTCTTTTCGAACGGCTTTTACAACTGTTTCTGCTGCTTCGCATGTCATTCCAAAAGCGGCACCACCTGCAGAAACATTTGGACAAGAAATATTCAGTTCAATTACAGGTACTTTTGTTTTTTCTAGAAGTTTTGCACCTTCAACATAAGATTCTAAATCTGAGCCAGATAAATTTGCAATTGTTGTCGGTTTAAAACTTAACATCATTGGCAATTCATTTTGAATAAAGTGAGGAATTCCGGGGTTTTGCAAACCAATTGAATTCAATAGTCCGGAAGGTGTTTCCCAAAGACGAATACCATCATTTCCCTGTCGACTTTCCAAAGTTAAACCTTTTGATGAAATTCCACCGAGTTTATTAATATCAATAACAGTTGAATATTCTGAACCGAATCCAAACGTTCCTGATGAAGCAATAACTGGATTGTTAAACTTTACATTTTTAAGCGAAAAACTTAAATCTGGATCCTTTTGAAGAGGTTGTTTTTTTGAAGAAGAGTTTGGTTTTGGAAAAATCAGTATTTTTGAATCAAATACAGGTCCTTCTTTGCAACATCTTTTCTTGCCTTCTGTTGTGTCAATTGAACAACCAAGACAAACCCCAACACCGCATGCCATTCTTGCTTCCATGCTAAGATAACATTGAATATTCATCTTTTCGCAAATATTTTTGACATATGACAGCATAGGTGAAGGCCCACAAGCAAAAACTTCAGAGTAGTTTTTTTCTTTTATAAGTTCTTCAGTAAAACAGGCAGAGAGCATTCCATGAATTCCTTCACTTCCGTCATCTGTTGTTATGAATAAATTGTTTGGTTCTATATTCTCTAATCCATATTTGCCACTTTTGAATGAGGCAAAAAAATCATATGATTTAGGTGTTAGATTTTCTGCAAATCCTGCAACTGGAGCAACTCCAATTCCTCCACCTATTATTGCAACTTTTTTATCTGATTGAGGTTTTTGAAAAGTATTTCCTAAAGGTCCTAATAAATTAATTTTGTCATCAACTTCCAAATCGCATAATTCTTGAGTTCCTTTACCTTTTACTAGAATTAAAAACTGAATTTCTAAATTATTTTGTTTTCTCTCAGCATGAAATACGCTTATTGGTCTTCCTAGTAGAACATTGCTTTTTACAGAATGAAGCATATAAAATTGTCCAGGAAGAGGGCAATTGTTTGTTTCATGAAGAATCACTTTTAATAAAAAAACACTATTTTCTGGAATAGCATTTTTAACAACGGAACATTCATCTACTTTTGCTTCAGCAAAAACCGGAAATGGGTAACCATTACAATCTTTAAACATAAATCCTCCAAATATAGGGTTGAATATTTTTCTTAACTAAATAGAAATTAAATCATTTTTTGCAATAATACTTGCTTTTGCGGCAGAATCGGCAATATCTTTTATTGTCAGCGAATTAGATAGAATTTTTTCTTGAAGATCAGAATCCTTTTTCCAAGCACATAAAATTCCTCTTGATGAATTCACAGTTCCGCCAGCTTCTGTTAATAACGTTCTAGCTATTTTTGCAGGACCGCCTTGTGCTACATAACCTGGAATAAGAAAAAAGACATTTTTATATGAATTTCTAATTATTTTTGCGTCTTCTTCTTCTGTGCATCCAACAACGGCACCAACTGGTGAACAAGTTGAATCATCATAAATATCAGCATATTCATTTGCTATACTTTCAAGTTCCTGACCAACTTTATCTAAAACACGTTCGCCGGATTTTAATTCTTGTTGTTCAATATCTTTCATTCCCGGATTTGAAGTTCTAAGTAAGACGAAAATACCTTTTCCATCTTTTTCTTTTGCACAATAAGAAGTGAACGGTTTTAGAGTGTCAAAGCCCATGTATGGATTTACAGTAATTATATCGGTTTCAAAATCACCAGAAAAATGAGCTTTTGCATAAGCGTCAGCAGTTGCTGCGATATCTCCGCGTTTTATATCAGAAATGGCAATTAATCCTGATGTTTTTATTGATTTAAGAGTTTCAGCATAAACTTTTAAACCTTCTATTCCCATTGCCTCATAATAGGCAATTTGAACTTTGAAACAACAGGCACTTTTGTCTGCCACAACACGATTGATAATCTGTCTGTTATAAGTGAGAACTGCATTTGGAACCGAGCCACAATTTTTAATAATCGATTCTGGAATATATGAAGGATCTGTATCAAGTCCAACGCATAATGGACCATTTTTTACTGCTAATTCTTGTAATAATTGCATTTTATGTTTATTTATCATAGTTTGAATTATACAGAAGGATTATTTAATATTCTATATGATAAGAAGTAAGAACAGAATTAGTTTAAAAATCCTTTAATAGTGTTTCGCATGCCTTCAATTCCATTTGTAAAAACAGAATGAATAAAAGGTCTGGCGATAATAACTTGGTCTGCACCAAAATATAAAGCAGTTTGAACATCAATCTTTGATCTGATTCCACCGTCAACCCAAATTTGTGAACAATAGTTTTTTAGCATTTTAGAATTTTTAAGTAAGAATTCAGAAACACTTCCAATTCTAGTTTCAACACGTCCGCCATGATTTGAAATGTAAACAACATCAGGTTTTACTTCTTTTACTAGTTCAATATCTTCTTGTGTAAAAATTCCTTTAATCACTAAAGGGCAGTCAAAACTTTTTCGTAGATTTTCTAATTGAAGAGGTGTTTTCTTTTCTAGGTTTACAAGTTTTCGCATTGTTAAAATATTGTATGAATCTATGTCAAATCCAATAAATTGAGCATAATCGCGGATTTTAATAATTCGTTTTTGTAGGATTTCGTCTGGATAAGGTTTTAAAAAAAATGCAGCTTTTGTGTTAATTTTTGAAATTGCATTCAGTCCGAAGTTCAATTTTTCATCGGGGTAGCCATCTCCAACGCAAAGACCAATTTTTTCATCAGAGGCAGCTTTTAAATATGGATAATAAAAATTTTCTTCTTTTGAATAACCAATATTCTCAACAGCTCCTGTTACAGGACCACATCTTAATTTTAAATTAGAAACATCAATATTTTTGAGAATTTCAAGTTGTGAAGAAGTTAGGGAATTTCTTAAAATTTGCCAACCTTCACAGTTTAGTTGGAAGTTTTTATTGTCATAAACTCCTCCTAAACCGGGTAATTCTCCAATGCAACCCAAACCATTACATTCAGGACAAAGGTGACATTTTAAATTTCCGTTAGTCGCCAAAACAAATACCTAAATCTCTGGCAGTTTGAAGCATTAATTCGTCTTCAGGAATGTTTTTTACTTTTCCTTCAACTTGATCTAGAGGAAAACCTGTAATTTTTCCGTTATTTACAGCAACAAGAACACCAAATTCACCATTTTCAATAAAATCAACAGTGGCGTTTCCTAATTGTGTTGCTAAAAGAATATCATAAGGTGAAGGAGTTGCTCCTCTTTGAAGATATCCGAGAACAGATGTTCTTGTTTCTAGACCTGTTTCGGCTTCAATTTCTTTTGCAACGCGGAAACTGATAGATTGTGTCATCTCTAATCGGCTACGTTTAAAATCTTTTTTAGAAAGAGCAGCTTCTTCAACGGAAAGAGCTCCTTCTGCACAAACTACGATTGAATATTCATGACCATTTGCTTTTCTTGATAGAATATAGCTTCCAATCTTTTTAATATCATATGGAATTTCTGGAAGAAGAATTACATCTGCATTTGTTGTAACACCTGAATACAAACCAAGCCATCCAGCTTTATGACCCATAATTTCAACAACCATAACACGATGATGACTTCTAGCAGTTGTTTTTATAGCTTCAATTCCTGAAGATGCAATATCAATTGCTGAATGAAAACCGAACGATTCATCTGTTCCCCATATATCATTATCAATTGTTTTTGGTAAACCGATTACAGGTAGTCCTTCTTTTGATAATAAAGAAGCAGTGGAATTTGTGCCGTTTCCACCGAGGCAAACCAATACATCAAGTTTATTTTTTTTGAATGTTTCTTTAATTGAATCAACAGCATATAATTTTTTTTGTGGATTTATTGTTTGATTTTTGAAAGGTTTTTCCCTTGAAGTGCCAAGAATAGTGCCACCTAAATTGATTAGTGAATCAAAGTCTAGAGTTTTCATATCAATAAAATTGTTGTTTTCTAAACCGATATAACCATCTTTAAAACCAATAATATTAGCATTAAAACGTTTTTGTGCAGTTATGCATAATGATCGAATTGCAGCATTTAAACCAGGTGCGTCTCCGCCAGATGTTAAAATACCAATATTTTTTACAGTTGTGTTCTTCATAAAAAAAATTATAACAGTAAAAATATAAATTGAAAACTATTTTAGAAATTATTCACTTTCATAATTCTTTAGTTAAACTAAGATTTTAAAAGTCCGATAATTATAGATATGAGTTCGTCAAATAAAATAAAAATAGTATCTGGATTGCTTTTGATTGTCGCAGCAGCTTTCTTTTCAATTAGTTTGTTGCTTCAAGTGTTGGATTTTGGATATCAATTAAATAATTTTGTATACATAACTGGAAAAATGTTGTTCACAGTATATGGATTTTCTAGCATTTTTATTCCGTTCTTGCTTTTCTTGTGTGGAATGATTTGTTTTTTATCTCAATGGACATTAAAACGTATTATAAAATTAATCACAGCAATAATTCCTTTTTTGACATTGGTTTTTGCTGAAAATATTTGCAAATCAATATTGGCAATAGACAGTTCATCACAAGGCATTATAAAGGTTGCAATTACAATAGTGACAGGTTTAATGTTAGTTGTAATTGAAAACATTGGTGTTGGAATAATCTTTGATAAAATTTATTTAGATTATATCAAATCCAAAAGAAGTGAAGCAGAAAAAAAAGAAGATGACGAAATAAAAGATGATTTTGTTGCAACAGAAGAATTTTCAGAAACTAAAGAAAAAAGTATTTTTGATGAAGCTTTGGAAAGAGTGAAATTTTCAACTGAAAAAACAGAAAATAACAGCGATGATAGTGATATAAAAGATGTTTTAGATTCAATTGATGAAAATGTAGTTGCAGAAATTCCATCAACTGAAAGTGAAGAAGTTGAAATTGCAAAAGATGAGATTTTGGACGATGAAAAAGTGAGTTCAAGTCCACAATCTATGATAACTAAAGAAGAATATGCAGCATTAATGCCTCAAATAAATGAAGAAGAATCTGAAGTGTTGGAATGGCCAAATCTTCCGACTCCTCCCGAAAATTTACCGCCAGAATATAATGATGAAGAAGAAAGTGAAAAAATAGACGAAAATGATCCAGCATTGCAATTTCCTCCAGTAGAAAATGTTTATAATGCATTTGACGTCGATTTAAAATCAGTCAAACCACATAAAGAAGAATCTCCATATGATGTTGTAAATCAACTTGATGAATATACTAAAACTTCAAATGATGTGACTGATGAATCTTCGAAAAATGAAGAATTAGCGGAAGAAAATGAAATTGAACAGGAAGAGAGTGAAATTTCTTCAGAAACAACATTAAGTGAAGAACCAGAAATTGAAGATCTTAATGATGAATTAGAAAACACACAGAACAATCAAGAATCAGAAAAAGATGAAAACATTGAAGAAGTTGAAGTAAGTGAAGAAAATAAACAGTATGATTTGTCAAATTCAGTTGAAAGTTCCGTGTTTGGCGATAAATTAGGTGAAATAGATGAAACTACAGATACAAATGATAATGAAGCTACTTTAGATCCAGATTTCTTTGATATTGATCTAAATGAAGATGAAGAAACTGAAAGTGATGAAGAAAAAAATGAAATTTCCGACGAAACAGACGATATCACAACAGAATGTGCTGAAGAGTCAGATAAATCAATAGAATTAGCAGAAGAGAATGTCATAACAAATGAGAACAAAACTGTTGATTTGGAAATTCCATCTATATCGACTGTTTTTTCTGATATGGAAAATGATATTAGGAAAAATCAGAATTCATATTTTGAAGAGACTTCATTATTAGAAAATAGTGATACTATTGGTGCGAGTGATTTAACTGCTGATAAATTGAATGATTTTTTTAACGCACAACAAGATGAAAATATTCCGAAAACTAAAGAAATAGAGGGAAATTTACCAGAAAACAATAAAGCTCGTTCAAAGAGTCCTTATGTTATACCTTCTGATTTATTGACAGCTTATAAAGATGATCAATATTGGATTATCGATGATGACACAAAAGAAGCATCTCTTCGGTTGAAACAAACTCTTTCTGAATTCAATATTGAAGCTGATATTATCGGGATAAAAAAAGGTCCAGTAGTAACAATGTTTGAATTGTCCCCAGCTCCTGGTGTAAAATTAAGCAAGATTGTTGCACTACAAGATAATATTGCATTAAGTTTGGCAGCAAGTTCGGTGCGAATTGTTGCTCCAATTCCTGGAAAACAAGCAGTTGGAATTGAAGTTCCAAATAAAGAACGTTCGATAGTTAGTTTTAGGGAATTAATTGAACTTGATTTGCCTGAATTCCAAAAAATGTCAGTTCCTGTAATTTTAGGAAAAGATATTTTAGGAAAAGCACAATTAATTGATTTAGTAAAGACTCCACATATGCTGATAGCCGGTTCCACTGGTTCAGGAAAGTCAGTGTGTGTAAACAGTATAATTTTATCAATTCTGTATAAGCGTTCATATAAATATGTAAAGTTGATTTTAATTGACCCAAAAGTAGTTGAACTGAAATTATATAATAATATTCCCCATTTGCTGACTCCAGTAATCACAGAACCTAAAAAAGCGTTTCAAGCACTTCAATATTGTCTATGTGAAATGGAACGACGATATGCACTTTTAGATGGTCTTGGTGTTAGGGATATTTCAAATTATAACAAAAGAA
Source organism: Treponema sp. (assembly GCA_012513125.1). Lineage (GTDB taxonomy): Bacteria > Spirochaetota > Spirochaetia > Treponematales > Treponemataceae > Treponema_D. The sequence goes on from JAAZCS010000082.1 coordinate 9,723, forward strand.
TTATAGAAAGAAAAATCTGCACAGAAAAATTACCATATATTGTTGTTATCATTGATGAATTTGCGGATTTGATGGCAACAACAGGAAAAGAGCTTGAATCGATAGTAGCAAGATTAGCGGCCATGAGTAGAGCGGTTGGAATTCATCTTGTTTTGGCAACACAGCGTCCTTCTGTAAATGTTATTACTGGATTAATAAAAGCAAATATTCCTACAAGAATTGCGTTTATGGTTGCATCAAAAACTGATTCACATATCATAATTGATGGAATTGGTGCTGAAAAATTGCTTGGAAAAGGTGATATGCTTTATGCCAGCGCAGTTGATCCATTTCCTATTCGTATTCAAGGAACATTTGTCAGTGATCAAGAAGTAGAAAATGTAGTTGATTATGTAAAGCAATTTGGAGAACCAGATTATATTGATGACGAAATTTTTATCGATGATGAAGAAGAAAATGTAGATTTGTTTGGAAATTCATATGAAGAAGACCCTTTATACGACCAAGCTCTGGATGTTGTAGTTCAGGCTGGAAAGGCTAGTGCTTCATATATTCAGCGTAGATTAAAGATAGGCTATAATAGGGCTGCCAGATTGGTAGAAGAGATGGAAGAACGAGGAATTGTTGGACCTGCAAATGGTAGCAAACCTAGAGAAATTATACATATTCCTTAATTTTTCTTTTTATATCCACTAATAAATAATCCTGTTATTGTAATAACTGAACCGATTGCGTTTAATGATGTTATTTTTTCATCTAGAACAAAAAAAGCGAAAATTATGGTAACAACAGGAATTAAATATAATCCGCTTGTTGTTTTTACTGTTCCAATATTATTGCATGCTATTTTCCAGATTGAAAAGCATATTCCTGAGGCAAATACGCCTAAGAAAACAAAATTAAGAATGTTATTCACGTTTAAGAATCTTTTATAGTTATTTGAAAAATTCCAGTTGAAATATAAAGAGCTGCCTTGGTTCTGAAAACTTCCAACAAGAATTAGTGGTATCATTAAAATAATGGCAAAGAAGAAAATTCTTCGGGTCGAGCCTATTGAACTATAATGTCGCTTATTCAGAATGGAAATAAATAATGAATAAAAACCCCAACTGATTGAAGCGAGGAGTGCAAGAAAATCACCTTTAGGGTTTAATGAGAATGATTTTGTTCCATTAATACTAACTAATGCAATTCCTGTAATTGTTACAATGAATCCAATAATAAAATAGAGAGAAATATGTTTTTCTTTCAGAAATATTTGACTGATTATGGCGGTAAATAAAGGGCAACTAGAAACAATAATGCTTACATTTGATGCTGAAGTATACGAAATTGCTACATTTTCTGTAAATTGATAGAGTGTTACTCCTGTTAATCCTGCAAGAAGGAACAAAATATTGTCTTTGAAAATAAATTTCTCTTTTTTAGGATAAATAATCCACAAACTTAAATAAGCTAAAATGAATCGGTAAAAAAGAATTTCTAGTGAAGAAAAATCTTTTAACAATGATTTTGTTGAAATAAATGTAATTCCCCAGATGAAAATAGCGACAAAAGCAAAAAAATAACCTAAAAAAGGTTTGGATTTCTCAGAAGTAAGATTCATGTATACCAATATATATAGTTAACATTGATTTAATCAATGGAATTTTTTATAATAGAAAGATGTTATTCATTTGTTGAGAAAACTGTGTGATATCATATATGTGTTAATAAAGAGGAATAGAAATGCCTAAAATTGAAGTAAATGAAAATCTGTTTTTCAGTATGCTTGGAAAGAAATATAATTATGATACTTTAGAGGAAAAATTGCCTTGTGCAAAGGCGGAACTTGATGAAAAACCTGATATGCTTGTTCCTGCTGATGAAAGAGTTATAAAAATTGAGTTGAACGACACTAATCGTCCTGATTTATGGTCAACAAATGGCGTTGCACGTCAGATTAGACAGCATGATGGTGGAAAATGTGCTGATTATATGTCGATTATGTCTACAAAAAATCAAATCAAAGATTATGAAAATAGAATTGTAAATGTTGATCCTGAATTGAAAAATGTTCGTCCTTTTATGGTTGCCTTCATGATTACTGGCAAACCAATTGATGATTTAATGTTAAAGGATATTATTCAAACACAAGAAAAATTAGCTTGGAACTTTGGGAGAAAGCGTAAATCTCTTTCTATGGGGCTTTACCGAATTGATCAGATAAATTTCCCTGTTTCTTATCATGCAGTTGATCCTGATAAAACAAGTTTTATTCCATTGCAATGTACAGAACCAATGACATGTAGGCAAATTTTAACAGATCATCCAAAGGGAAAAGATTTTGGATGGATTCTAAAAGATTTGAAGAAATTCCCATTACTTTCTGATGCTAAAAACGAAGTTCTTTCAATGGCACCAATTATTAATAGTGCAACATTGGGAGCAGTAAAAGTTGGCGATAAAGATTTGATGGTGGAACTAACCGGTGACATAATGGAAAATCTTATGTTGGCTGCAAATATTGTTGCTTGTGATTTTCTTGATCAAGGTTATGAAATTAAACCTATTCTTGTTAAACATCCATATGAAACAGGACTTGGAAAAGATGTTGTTGCTCCTTTCTATTTTCAAACTTCAACTAAAACAAAGCTTAGTAGTGTAAATAAACTTTTGGGTTCAGATTTTGATATTGAAAAAGTAAAAGATGCTCTTGTTCGAATGGGTAATTATATTGATGTAAAAAAAGCTGAAAATGATTATGACATTGTACTAAATCCACCTCCTTATAGAAACGATTTCCTCCATGAAGTTGATATTATAGAAGATGTAATGATTGGTTGCGATGTTTCTTCATTTAATCCAGAAAAACCACATGCTTTCACAATTGGAAGACTTTTGCCATTAACTGATTTTAGTCGCAAAGCAAAAACACTAATGGTTGGTTTGGGTTATCAAGAAATGATTTTTAACTACTTAGGTTCAAAAAAAGATTATATTGACAATATGTTGTTGGATGCTTCAAAAGTTATTGAAATTGCAAATCCAATGAGTGAAAATTATCAATTTGTAAGACCAGAAATTATTTCTTCACTTTTGCGTGCTGAAAGTGGCTCTGCAAATGCTGTTTTCCCACATAAAGTATTTGAAATAGGAAAAGTTGCATATTTGAAAGATGATGAAAATACAGGAACAATTACACGTCAACATATTGGATTTCTTACTGTCTCAAATAATGCAAACTACAATAATTTGGCATCAGAGGTTTCTTCATTGCTCTATTTCTTGGATCATGAATATGTTGTTCAAGAAAGCAACGACTCTCGTTTCATAGTTGGAAGACAAGCTGCAGTTATGGTAAAAGGCAAGCAAGTTGGTGTTTTTGGCGAGGTAAATCCTCAAATTCTAGAAAATTGGTCAATTTCAACACCTTGTGCAGCTGGCGAAATTGATTTGGAAGAATTGCAATAGTAATTATTACAGATTACATGTAAAAACACTTTAATTTTTGAATGAATATTTCAATTAATTAAAGTGTTTTTTTTATTTTGTTAATTCATAAAAAATAATTGAAGCCGCTTGTGCAACATTCAAACTGTCAACATTTGATTCAGTTTGGTTTGAATTTTTAGATTTAAAAGGAATGATGATTTTTTCATCGCAATTTTGTAGTGTTGTTTCAGAAACTCCATTTTCTTCATTGCCTAAAATAACTAAAATTGGTTTATCACTATTCATTGATTTTATGTCTGAAACATTTTTTGTGGCATTTAGGGAAGTTGCAACACGAGTCATTTTATCTTTTAATGCTTCAAGTAGTCTAGAAATTGAACGAACAGAATAAATATTAACATATTCCATTCCGCCTTCCGCTACTCGGTAAGAGCTTGTAGTGATTGAACTTTGTGATTCATCAAGCGGAATAATAATATTTTCAATCCCAAAAAAAGCAGCACTTCTTACAATTGCACCAAAATTGTTTGCATTCCCGATTTTATCAAGGAGAACAGCATTCTTATTGTTTGCAATCCAATCTTCAATTATTTCAGTATCTATTTGTTGAATTTCTGGAGCATTTATCATTGCAACAACACCTTGATGGTGAACACTTCCACAAAGTTTTTCTAAGTCTTTAGCTTCAACTTGATTGTAAATTCCCTTGTTCTTTGCAAGCTTTTTACATAGTCCACCGAAAAGAGGAGCGACTTCAGCTGTAAAATATAATCTTGATATTTTTTCAAAATGGTTTTTTTCGAGTTTTTTAACTGTTGCAAATCCACAAACGGCTAATTCATTTCTAATTTTATTTTTCATATTTTCATTTTATAATAAAAACTATAAGGTTTAAAGTGATAATATTTACATATAGTTAGTTTCGATTTGACAAAAACAGCTATTTCAATTAGTTTTAAAGTATATTATTAAAGGATTTTATGAAAAAAAGATTATTTTTTATTGCAATCATATTTTGTATTTGTGGAGAGGCTCTGTTTTCTGAAAACTTAGTTCTAAAAGAAACTTACAATTCAATAAATAATATGTACATTGATTTGTCATATGAAAAACTTGAAATTAGCAATACTTCAAATGAAGAAATAATTGTAGAAATAGAGTCGAATAACAATACAAGAATTCCAAAAATAGAAGATAAAAACGGAGTTCTGAAGATATCAACAATCAAAAAATTGTGCTTTTTTGGCAATAAATGCACTGTAAAAGTTTATATTCCAAGAGGATTAATGCTTGAACAAGTAGTCATTAATTCTGCTTCTGGGGATATTGATGTGTCTCAATTTTATTGTGATGAATTAAATATTATGTCTGTAAGTGCTGATGTGGTTATTGATGAAATAAATACTTCTTCTGATTCAAATATAGCGTCTGCAAGTGGAGAAATAGAAATCAGTGATTTTTCTACTCAAAATTTAAAAGTTGCTAGTACAAGTGGTGAAATTAATATACAAGATACAAATACTGAATACTTAGATGTGAAAACTACCAGTGGTAATATTTCATTAATGAATATTATGTATGATTATTTTGATGTGAAGACAATTAGTGGTAGTGTTGAGATGAATGCAAAGCACGAACCAATTGCAAAATCAACAATTGAATCTGCAAGTGGAAGTGTAAAAATTTCATTTAGAAAAGCACCATCTTTCGATTTGGAGATATTAACAACATCTGGTAGATTTATTGATCAAATAGATGATTTATCATTTTCACCAAAAGGTATTTACAAAAAAGAATACAATTCTGGTGGTGCCTTATTGAAAATCAAAACTATTTCAGGCAGTATCAGAATAAGTTAGTTCTTTAGAAAATCTTCTATTAGTTTTTTGCAATCTTCAAAGCTAAAAGAATCAATTGCATCTTGAATTGATGACATTAATTCTTTTTGTTTATTAGAAAGATTTTTGGCACTGATTGAATTTACTAAATTGAGTACTTTGTCTTCATCAAAATCATCACATGCAGAATCAATTTCTTTTAGCTCTTCGGTAATATCAACAATTGTTCTCGGCTTATCATTGCTTGTATTATTTGTTTGATTTTTACTGGCTTCGCTTTTATCTATATCGATGAGTGTTTCGTAAACAGAATTTGCTATTTTTTTGTATTCAATAAGCATTTCTTTTGTTTTGACTTCTATATCGTTGATCGCTTTTGAAATACCCATTTCTTCAAAGTTTTTTGGCGTTGTTTTTACAAAAGTTTTTAGTATAGACAATAGGTTCTTTTCATTTCCTGTATTTCGCAATGCAACATTGATATCAAGTCCTTTTATAAATAAAGATGGTTTATAATTATCATTATTTATAAGTTCTGTATCATTTTGAACAAGTTGCATTTCTTGTGGAATCAATCTTTGTAATTTTATATTTAAATCGTTTAAATCAATTGGTTTTGCAATAAAATCGGAAAATCCATTCTTTAAAAACAAATCTTGATTATCACCAACAGCATTGGCTGTAAATGCAACCAAAATAGGGAGGTTAAAAGCACTGCCATTCTGATAAAATTCTATTTTTTTCATTTTTTCGGCTGTTTCTAGACCATCCATTCCTGGCATCATGTGATCAAGAAAGACGAGAGTATATTCCTTTTCTTTTACCTTTGTTAAAGCTTCAAATCCGCTTGATGCTAAATCGACAGAGCATTTATAAGATCGTAATAAGCCTTCTGCAACCTGTAGATTAAGCGGATTATCATCTACAACAAGAATTGAGACATCTGGTGCAGTGAAGTTTTTAGATAGATTATTTTGGTCTTCATATTTGCTAGTGAACTTTGTGTTATAGAGAAGATCTTTAATATTAAGTTTGGCAATATTTGTATTAGGAATAATTTCTTCGTTAAGGCTGTAAAATTCCTTAATTGAAGTGTTTTTTTCAACAGTTTGTGGAATTGTAAAGTAGAAAGTACTCCCTTTGCCATATTCGCTTTCAACTCCAATTTGACCATTCATCAATTGAATTAATTGTTTTGAAATTGCAAGACCGAGACCAGTTCCTTCCTTTTTTCGATTATGTTGCATGTCAACTTGGCTAAATGAATTAAATAATTTGGAAATATCTTCTTTCTTTATTCCGATTCCAGTATCAACAACGCTTACTTTTAATAAGATTTTTTCTTTGTCAGTTTCATTTGATGTTAGTTTTTCAAAATCAACTAGAATTGAAATAGAACCAGTTTGCGTAAATTTAACAGCATTAGAAGCAAGATTTAAAATAACTTGTTTGATGCGAACATCATCTCCAAATAACAAATAAGGAATGTCAGAGTTTACTTGAATATTTAGTATTAATGATTTATTTCCAATTCTAATATTTACAAGAGAAGAAGTGTCCGCAAGAAGTGAAATAATATCATATTTTGCAGGAACAATTTCCAATCTTCCTGATTCTATTTTTGAAAAGTCAAGAATGTCATTGATAATTGTTAGCAAACTTGAGCCTGCATTTTTAACTTGTCTCAAATTTTCTTTTACCATAGATGGTAGATTTTCGCGTAAAGTTATATCTGTAAGACCAATTATTGCATTCATTGGTGTTCGGATTTCGTGGCTCATTACAGCAAGGAATGAAGACTTAGCTTTATTGGCTTGCTCTGCATCTTCCATTGCTTTTCGTAATTTTGCATTTTGTTTAACTTCTCGTATTAAAGAGCGATATCTTGCTAATGATAAAACAATTCCTCTAAAGTAAAAATGTATGTATTGGGCATATAAAGAGATTTTGGTGGCATTTTGAATATAAAAACCATCGTAAGAATCTGAATAGTCATCATTATGAATAATCCAATTAAAACTATAATAGGATTTAAATAGAATACGGATCCAATTACTGTAATGCATACAAAGAAAAGTCCTAGGGAAGGAGAAAATCCTGCTGAAAAATCAGCATATGTCATAAAAAAAGACCAAAGTAAAATAAAAAGGCAATAAAAGTAGGTTGTAAAAAATGTTATTTTGGCAAATCTTTCTTGTTTGTTCTTTATAACTTTGTTAATTACATAAATAATTAGTGAGGTTACTGCCATTACAAGATAGAAAATTTCAAAGCTGAAAACAGATAGTTCAGGATCTTTCTTTGAAATGAAAAAATCAAAAATTAATAGTCCGATTTCAAGAAATGTAACAATAGGACAAAGAAATACAAGCATTGAATTGTTCCATCTTGCAGACAGAAGATACGCTTCATCTATTTCTTCCCTTGTATGTAGAAAAGTCATTTTAGATTTATGTTTATTATCAGTCAAAGAAAGCCTCTATTCTTGATTGTAGTTCTGATGCTTCACATTCTTTTAATATGTAGCCATTTGGTTTTAATGACATGACAGTTTGAACTTGCTCTTTGCTAGACACTCCAGTTAAAAATACAATAGGAATATCTTTTATAGCATTATCAGAGCGAATCATTTGAAATAATTCTGGTCCTGAAAGTTCTGGCATTGAATAATCAAGCAGAATTAAATCAGGTTTGTGCGTCAATAAGAAAGATAAAGCGGCCTTTCCCGATTTTACAGATGACACTTTGTATTTTTCTTTGAGAATGTTTGTTACAGTATGCAAATAAACAATGCTATCATCAACAACAAGAATATGTTTTTTTAATTCTTCAGTTAGGGGTTCAAATGCATGTTTTATATATCCCAAAACAGAAGGAACTGTTGCAGGTGTAAGAATTATTTGTATAAGATTTCCACCCCATCCTACAATTTCACGCTGAATATCTTCGTTTTTTCCAATACAAACAAAAGGAATTGTAGAAGTACTAGGATTTTTTTAAGAAAGAATGAAGGCTTTGTCTTTCTGGTTCTGTAAAATTGTCTATATAAATAATCGCTCTCTGAGGAGGATTTGTTTTGACAGCTTGTGTAATTTGTGAATAGTCAAAAGAACAAGTTTAACAGCGTAATTCTTTGAAAGATCATTGAATAATTCGCTTACAGAAGATGATAAATTAGCTAAAAATAAGAGATTTTCCATAAATTCAGAATATATTACTTCTTTTTAGAAATCAAGACATTTATAAATGCTGATAAAAGAAAAAAGGCTTGTTTTATTAGAACAAGCCTTTTTATAAGAACTAACTATTGATAAGTTAGTTCATTTTTAATAATTTTCACTAAACTATTTGTTAGCTTTAATTACAGCCTGAGCACCAGCAAGACGAGCAAGTGGTACACGGAATGGTGAGCAAGA
>JAAZCS010000083.1 GCA_012513125.1 Treponema sp.
GGCGTAATAATTGATACAATCGGAAGCCCTGGAAGTATTAACAAGCTGGCCGATAACTTACTTGATTCTGTAGCCGGTAAAGCCGGTGCGGATAAGATTCCTACTTTAGCAGGAGTTTACGCAGAAACAGCATATATTCTGGACAAACAAGATGCTTTAATTTCTTTTGACAATTATTTTACACAAAAAGAGTTAGATGCATATATTCCAGGTTTCCTAAATGAAGGACGCTTCAATGCTAATAATGACTTGCTTTTATTCCCTCTTTTGAAATCTACAGAACTTTTTACTGCAAATGAAACCGACTGGAAACCTTTTGCAGATGCTACCGGAATTACAATAGAAAGTCTTAAGACAAAAGAAGACTTAACTGCAGCAGCTGCAAAATACTACGAATGGACTGATTCATTAACTCCAGATGTAAAAGAAGATGGCAAGGCATTATACGGTCGTGATTCCATTGCAAATTACATTTATGCAGGATGTTATCAATTAGGACAAGCGATTTTCGACGTAAAAAACGGTGTCGTCAATATGAACTTTAACCGTAAAGCATGGAAAACACTTTGGGATAATTATTATATCCCGTTTATTAACGGATATTTCGGGGCTTACGGAAAATATCGTTCTGACGACGCAAAAATCGGTAAAATCCTTGCTTTAACAGGTTCTTCTTCTAGTGTTAGTTTTTTGCCTGCAGAAGTAACTCTTGAAGGGGACGTTAAACATTCAATTTCCATGTCAGTAAGTAAAGATTTACTTTTTAAAGATGCCATGATTGATACTGTTGTTCAGCAGGGGGGCCAGCTATTGTCTTTTGAAAACTTCAGAAGCTCAGCAGGAAGGTGCTGTAGAGTTCTTAAAATGGTTCACCGAAAATGATCATATTATGAACTTTGCGGTTGATTCATCTTATTTACCAAGTACAATTCTTGGAAATCAACCTGAAGCAATTAAAGCAGCTTATAAAAAAGATTTAAACACTTACAAGGGAAAGTTTTTATTAGATTCTTTAGTTGTAAGTGCGGAATCCTTTGCAAAGGCCCATGCTTATTCAACTCTGCCATTTAACGGCAGTAAAGAAATTCGAGCCTATGCTGAAACTGAATTTGAAAATGTTTGCAAAAACGATCGGTCTGCCGTTGTTGAAGCAATAAAAACAGGAAAAACCAGAGCAGAAGCGGTTGCGCCATACATCACTGATGAATATTTTGACGCATGGTTTACAGAAGTTTGCAATCAAATTAAAATTTTAAGTGCAACAAAATAAGGAATAGCTTACTTAGTGTTTAATCAGATTTCGCCAAAAAAAAATAAAGAGACAAAAAGAAAATCTATCTTTAAAGCTCTATTTATTCCTCTTTTCTTCATTATGATAATTCAAGCGATTACATTCTTCTGTTCTGCAGTTTTTGGCGGAACAATTGGAACTCTTGAAAAAAACGCTGGGGATATTTTAAATCAAACACTAATTAACCGAAAAAATGAACTGGAATCCATGTTTACAAAAACCTGGACAAATTTATCCAGTGTAGAAACAAAATTATCGGACATTTACTCTTTTTATATTCAAATGTACGGAGAAAAGCCTCTTGTTGAGCAATCACAGGCACAGATTGATTTTCTTTCGGATACAATACCCGATCTTATAAATACCCTCCGCGGTACAGGTGTAAACGGAATTTTTTTAATATTAAATGATGATATTGCCCCAAGTGAATTTCATTCTAGCGGAGAAGAAAAAAAAGGTCTTTGTATTCGTGTCACAGATCAAACTAGCAATTCCGATGTCAGAGAAGATTTACTTGTAGTAAGAGCTCCTTCTAGTTTAATTCCTGTATTAGGCTTTCCTATGGATTCATGGTGGGAGCCCCGTTACACTTTTAAATCAAAAGAAGAAGGAGATTTCTTTTATAAACCATTACAGGCTGCTTGGGACAATCCAGAAAGTTCCGGCAAAAACCTTGCCTATTTTCAAGGAAGCCACAATTTTTCTAAAGAAGACCCTAGCGTAATTTCATATTCAATTCCTTTGCGTGGTAAAGACGGTTTTCCTTACGCTATTTTGGGTGTTGAATTAACCACAAAGTATCTTGGAACTTTAATGCCAAGTGATGAACTGGGTCATAATAACAAGGCTTGTTACGTTTTAGCCTTAAGTAATTACAATTATGATGTTTTTACGCCCATTGTGGGTACTGGAGCCTTTTATAATCGTTACTTCATAAAAGACGAAAATATTTTAACCGAAGAGGAATCGTCAATTAACGGAATTACAACAAAAGGTCGTGACGGTTCTTCCTTACTTGGGAAAAAAGCTCAGCTTTTAATTTATAACAACAATAACCCTTTTGAAAACGGTCGACTTACATTACTTTCCTTTGTTGATAAAAATGAACTTTTTAGCTATGTAAAAAAAATTGTCCAAACTCTTACATTCGTAACAATAGTTTCTTTGGTAATTGGCTTATTAGGTATAGTTTTAGTCAGCCGTCACTTTTCTGAGCCAATTACAAACCTTTCCAACCGGGTTCAGACTCTTCCTCCCAAAGACGGCTTTACTCTAGGACGCCTTGGTATAACAGAAATTGACCAGTTAGTTGAGTCAATTGAAAACTTAAACAGAAACGCAAGCCGAAATACTGCCAGAAGGAATGAGCGTATTTGAAGTGCCTGCAACTGACTGGGCAAAGTTTCGCTGTGTCGGTCCTCTTCCGGGTGCAATTCAAGCAGTTAATACAGAAGTCTTCAAGACTTGGCTTCCTGGTAACCCTGACTACGAAATGTCTGCGTCAATGAA
>JAAZCS010000084.1 GCA_012513125.1 Treponema sp.
GAATACCAAAGATTAAAGGAAATTGAGAGTAATCAGTATAACCTTGAATGGAACGTTAAACGTATTTTAACGAAAACAAATTATCTACTTCACACTGACGCTGTTCGAGACTGCATTCTACCCGAGAAAAATTACGACAAAGACAAAGAATGGTTAATATATGCCGAGGAAGCAGATTTGTTGAATGTTGCATTGTTTAATTGTGCAGCTAAAGATTGGCGTGAGGCAAATCCTGAGAAAGCAAAGAAAGGATTAAACATACGTGATTTTGCAAGCATAAACGAACTTGTTGTTTTATCAAACCTTGAGAATTTTAATTCAATTTTAATTCGTAATCAAATTGATAAACCAGAACGCTTCAAACAGTTGAAAGATATTGTAAAAATTCAATTGAAATCACTTGACAAACAAGATTTTATGAAGTCATTAAAGAAAATTTCTGACGACATATATATCAAAAAGAAATTGGAATAATCAACGAAACGGCAACATGCAATATAGCAAAAGGCGGGTTTCGTGGTTTTTTGAGCTTTTCTGCCCCGCATCAGGGTTTGTAACGGCAGACAATTACGACTCCCGCATTCCGCCTCATGCCATATTGCCCAACGTTACCAACCATATTAAAAAGACAACGCATCTACCAAAGAAACAATAGAAAATAAATATGCTGGATTAATTGTAGATACAATAACACTCCTAAATCAGAAGGATAAATGATATTAGTTATAATTGTTGGCAATGAAAATCAGCTATTTTTGTAATTGTAATTTGTTCGGAAAGGCATCCGACTAGAAAACAAAATGAACATGAAATGGAAGCAGTAAAAAAAACAATAAAACATTTATTATTAAAGCCATTCCCTCAAACTATTTTGATACACAAACCATTTTGGGGAGCATTTATATTCTTTTTGCTCCTTTTGACATTTGTTGTTTTATATCGTCCACTTGAAGTACACCAAACCGCTTTTCTGAATTTATATTTAACTGCTCTGATTTATTGTGCTATAATCTCTCTATCGGAATTAGCTGTAGCTTTGATAATTTCGCGGACAAATTGCTTTTCAAAGAAAGGTAACTGGATCATTGCCAATGAATTGCTTTCGATTGTAATGATACTGGCAATCATCGGGATTTCAGTTTACTTTGCTGGTTTTATGCTAGAAGCACACAGTAATCGATGGAACTTTTCCACATTTTACGATTCATTCTACCGTTCCGTTCTGATAGGTATAATTCCGGTTATTTTACCATCATTATTGAATATTCGATCTGCTTTTGCTCCGCAAGTTTTTCAAAATTATGAAAACAAGTGGCAAGATAAATCAAATGAAGTACCGGAGAAATTAATACATATTAGCTCCAAAGCTAAAAAGGAGCATTTAAGCTTTTATCCTAGTGAATTTATTTATGCCGAATCAAAAGGGAATTATGTGATTTTTCATCTAATTAAACAAGATGAATCAGTTGAGGTAAGTATTCGGAACTCAATCACCGAAATTGCAAACCAGCTTACTGCTATTCCTGATTTTATGCGTATACACCGGTCCTTTATTGTAAACCTGAAAAAAATCACATCAAGAGATGGAAATGCATTAGGATATCGTTTAACCCTAAAAGGCTGTAATGACATTATTTCGGTATCGCGGCAAAATGCACTTGAATTTGAACAATTGATGAGTTAAAACGACCTTTCCATTCATCACAAAAAATTGCTTTTCCTCCCATTTTTATATTAGTTCTTGCATTCCGTAAGAATACAGAGTTGTCTGTCCCAACAATTTGCAACAACCTGAATTCCAGTTTTTCTTTGCATTAAAACATTAAATCTTACTGCAATGAAAAATTTAAAAATCTTTTTTAACAGCTTGCTTTTAGGGTTATTACTTGTGTTTCAATTAAACTCAATCAACCTTTTTGCTCAAAATACATCATCAATTACCGGAAAAGTTGTTGAAGCAAAAAACAACGAGCCTGTCCCTTTTGCCACAATTTGTTTAATCGATATATCCGATACGGTGTTGCAACAAATGAGAGGTACAATTAGCGATGACAACGGGAATTTTACAATTGACCAGATTCAAAATGGAAAATACAATCTTCAGGTTTCTTCTATAGGTTTTAAAAATGCCAGTAAAACATTTAATATAGCAAGCTCAGAAGTAATTGATGCTGGCACTTTTTCTCTTAAAGATTCGTCACTTCTGATTGCTGAGACAGTAATTACCGCGGAGCGTATAAAAGGGAAATCGGAAACCGATAAAACCATTTATTATATAAATAATAAAATTCTTTCGGCAACTGGCAATTCCCCTGACCTTCTGAGGCATATTCCCGGAGTGCAGGTTGACCTAAAACAAAATATCTCAATTGACAGAAATCCAAATATTCTTCTTTTTGTTGATGGGAAAGAACGTGACAAAAGTTTTATTAGTCAACTCAATCCATCTCAAATTGACA
>JAAZCS010000085.1 GCA_012513125.1 Treponema sp.
ATCAGTGAACTCATTATATATAACCTATTTTTCATAAGTTAAAAATATATCTGTACTCAATTTGTACTCAAAAGCAAAAAAAAACGCTGAAAACCCAGTATATATGCGGGTTTCCAGCGTTTTTCTATTTATTCAAACTCGATAGTTTGTACTATATGTTGTGTTTAATTCATTCTTTTTGAACTATATTTTGTGTTTTTATTCTACATATTCCATCATTTCCATGGATTTTTGAAGAATTTCGCTGACAAAATGACGACATATTCTTCACATATTACTCTGTATTTTCCCTTTGACGATGTTCTTCAATATTATAGAGTCCCTCATTATGATATGTTTTTGATATATTTCGCATTATTTCACCTAATTTAAAATATCCCTTTGAATCTGCTTCTTCAGCCTTTTCCAAATATTCTTTTTCAAGTTGAAATTCTGCTTCTCCCGTTGGATCACACCAGTGTACTCCTCTAGAATTATATGCTTCTGTAGAGTATCCTCTTCCTATATGTCCCTCCTTATCACTCTGAATAATATCTGCAACTTTTCTATCAATAAAAAACCCATCTTTATCACTAGGGGCATAAAAAAGTGTATGTCCAAAATATGTCATTGCTATTTCATATCTATCTTTTTCAATACTGATTTTTCTAGCTTTATTATACCATTTATATAATTCATCAGAATCAATACTTCCATCTTCTTTCAAACCAGGTGTTCGCTTCCAAGAAAACAATAATTTGTGACAGTGACCAGCAATTATTCTTTCTGCTTCAGAAAGGATTCTCTTTTCTTCCTTGTGTCCTTTAAACGCATAACAGATCATATCCATATAGAAATCTGGATTATTCGATATTTCTTTTTGTAAAAATTTTGGTCTAATTTCATCATCAAATATATTTAAATATTTCCACTCAATATCAATAATTTTCTGTTCATCAGCATAATTATCCTCTAACCATCTTATTAATTCACGTAATTTATAAGAATCAATTACTACTTCTTGATTTTCAACATACAGATCCAATGCTTCAACTAAGCACTCAGCACAAACAAGTTGCTTCCCATAAACACCTTTATAAAACAGCAAACATATAGCATCTTTTATTCTCTTATTTTCGTTGAGCTTTTTTATAACTAAATCAAACTTATCACCTGGCAACTCCTCCATGCCATGAATCAAGATATTTTTCCAATAGTATTCTTGTGCTTCCTTACTAAGTTTTAATATAGTCTGTATATTCATTTCTGAAAATTGCATTTCTGTATATACTTTTACTTTTTCCAAATCGGTTTCAAGACAATTAATGTAACTTAGCAACTGTCTATGTGCTACAAAGCTCATAGCGTTAATATATCCTCTGGTAAAATCCTTTAGTTTTAAATCATCTGACATTGCTAGCTTTAAAATTTCTATGGCTTCAGAATCTTTAATTTCAGAATAAGCTAGACCTCTTCCCAGAATATCTTGTCTTTCAATAGTTTGATTAAAAACTAATATTCCCTTCAATTTATCTCTGTCATATATATCTTTTATTATGTCTTTTTGTATATCAAATAATTTCTTTTCATTTTCTTCCCAGTTTCCTTTTTCCTCCAACAAATCATATTGATCGTTTTTAAATATTCTTCTACTTTGCACATCAAGATTGCTTGGACGATATTTTTCAGCCAGCTCTTCCAATTTTGATAATGCCTCTTCAGGCAATGCCCATTTAGTGTCACTGTATTTTCGATGTTTATTAATAATATCCAGTAATGCATCCCATATTTCTGTTTTATCTTCAACTAGATTAACACTTTTTTCATAAACTAAAATTATCTCATTAAATATATCTTTAGAAACATCATCAATCACTTCTATTAATTGAATTAATTTATCTTGTTTCCCAATAGCACACAAACACGCTAATCTAATGTAGTTTTCCTCCTCTTTCCAGTAATCTATCATTGCAACATTCTCTGGAATTTCAAGTGAATTCATATACTTAGGACTTTGAATTGGATTACCAGTAGTTGTTCTCTTAGGCATCAATTTCATTAATATTTTCCAACCCAATTCCTCATTGCTATTTACTAGCCCTTTAATCATTCCGCATCTAACATTTGGCTTTGCAAGTGTTTGCGGAAACCATGGTAAAACAATACCAACAAGCGAGTTTAAGTAGTCTTCTCTAAATGATGCCAATAAAAATAAAACATGACATGCCTTTGTAAAAAACTCTGGAAAAGCAGCTAATTTAGGTAATATCCATTTAAATTGTTGGCCATAGTATGTTGTTGTTATCCCTGTCTCATTCTGGTTTATGTATTCAATAAATGCTTCATTATTTGAAATCAAGGCCTTTTCCATTTCTTCTAAAAATGTTCTAGGACATGCTTCCGCAAAAAAATCAAATATGTCTTGTAAGCTAGCATAATTCTTCCAATTTTCAAATCCAAAAATATTTTCAATAATAGAATTAATGCTTAATTCTATTTTATGCTTTGAACAAGAGGTAAATATTTCAGTATTGTTACCGGCCAAAGCAAAAAATTCCGATATTCCCTGTATAATACTAGAAGAATATACTTCTTTTTGTTGGTCTTTATATATTTCATACGCATATCTTTGCTCCGATGGCAAATCATACTTTGGGCTTGCTATACCGTATATCTTTTTGGAACAAGTACATAATAAATCTACATTATCATCATATATATTTTTTGCCATTGCTTCCAATGCATTTTTTCTATTGCTAATTTTCCATATCCGGTTATTTATCGAAATTTGCTGATTTCCTTTACAATGTAAATCACGAATTATGGCTATAAACTTAATGTAAGTGTCGCCATACATTTCTTCAACAATTTTAGTATCTCCAAAACAATTTTCATCCCATTGACCTAACATTATAGCCACGACAAATGCCTTACTGTGCTCATAATCCATACCAGTAGAACTTTTGTAATACATATCATTTAGCATACTTTGCTTTTGCACCTTTTGTTGCAAAATTCTAAGTCTTTGCTCCTGCATCATAATTCCGTTGCAACTTCCTTGTCTAAAATATGCTTGTCCTTTATATACCCCTGCTTTTTCAAGGTTTTTAATATCAGCATCTCCTATCACGGTTTTAGCAACTTCATATACTCTATCTATATTTTCTTTTGAAATATAGATATATCCAAATAATTTTTCATTAAATTCTAGTATCCCTGACTGAATTTGCGGTCTTGGCACAATACTATTAGCCCAATTTTGAAATATATTATCATCTGGACATAATTCAATATCAATCCCTTTTTGATATCTAGTTTTATCTTCCACTCCAAATACAATAAACTTGTCTTTCCCAATTGCCTCTTCTGAATTCAGCATTGCAATGACATCTTTTACAAAATCATGTTTCTTACTTGGGGTATATGGAACAATTTTATAATCTAAGTATGAACACTCTGATGGATTTTTTATAAGTATTTCTTTTACTTTTTCTTCTACAAATTCCATATGTACTCCTCAATATTTATTCTTTGCTTATTCACCACTATACCTTTTCAACTTATCCTAACCGCATCTTAACCATTTTGGTTTGGATGTGGTTAAGATAAGTTTCAACTAAAATATTTTTGATTTTTACTTGATGGTTTTTCAGGCAATGTCATTTTTAATCCTCCCGATTCTAAAAGAACACTTAAATATTTTCTTCTAAAACTTGTTCTGCTCTCAAAATCAAAATGCTCCATAATTTCTTGAATTGATTTCGGTTTTGAACAATAATCAAGTATCATCCTAACCATATCTTGACCATTTTGGTTTGGATTTAACAACTCAGCATCGTTTCCTCCTACATCATATGAATATTCCTCATCCAA
>JAAZCS010000086.1 GCA_012513125.1 Treponema sp.
ATAAAATTGGTGTAAATGGAGCAACTAATTGTGTTGTTGAATTTACTGGACCTATTATTGATAACTTTGGTATGGAAGAAAGAATGACACTTTGTAATATGGCCGTAGAGGCTGGTGGAACTTCCGGAATTTGTTATCCAGATATGAAAACAGTTGAATATTTATGGGAATTTATTAAGAATGATTATTCTTCAAAAGAAGATGCTCTAAAAGATTATTCAAAATGGCGTTCTGATGATGATGCTGTTTTTGAAAAAGTTTATACATTGGATTTAAGTACATTAGAACCTGTTTGCACATTTGGATATAAACCAGATCAAGTAAAGAAAGTTTCAGAAATGGCAGGAACAAAAGTAGATCAAGTATACATTGGTTCTTGTACAAATGGACGTATTTCAGATTTAAGAATCGCTGCAAACATATTGAAAGGACATCATCTCGCTGACGGTGTTAGAGGAATAGTATCTCCTGCAACTCCAAAAATATACAAAATGGCAGTTCAAGAAGGAATTATTGACATATTCTTAGATGCAGGATTCTGTGTTACAAACCCAACTTGCGGAGCTTGTTTAGGTATGAGTAACGGTGTTGTAGCAGAAGGTGAAGTTTGTGCGTCAACAACAAATAGAAACTTCAACGGAAGAATGGGAAAGGGTGGTATGGTTCATCTGATGAGTCCAGCTACTGCCGCTGCCACAGCAATAAAAGGTTGTATAACAAATTCAATTTTATATAAATAATATTTTTCTTTTTTTATATTATATTTAATGTTATACTATAATACAAAACTATTAGGAGTAATCAAATGAAACAATTTGGCGGTTCAGTTCTTTTTTTGAATCGTTCAGACATTAATACTGACGAAATCATACCTGCAAAGTATCTTACAGAAATATCTAAGCAGGCTCTAAAGCCCTATCTTCTAGAAGATTTAAAGCTTGATGGATTTAATCCTGCTGCTGATGTAGCTGGAAAAAAGGTAATTATCACTAGAGAGAATTTCGGCTGTGGATCATCGCGAGAACATGCACCTTGGGCGTTGGAAGTAAATGGTATTTATGTTGTTATTGCAACAAATTTTGCTAGGATTTTCCGCCAGAATATGTTTAATTGTGGCATGATGGCTATTGAAATGGATAAAAAATCTATTGAAGATATGTTCCATACATTTGCTGAAAAAGAAACAGAATGTAAAGTAGTGTTCAATGATGACGGAACTGCAAAAGTAAAACTTATTGCTGGAAGTTTATCAAAAAGCTATCAATTTAAACTAGACGACTTTGAGAAGGCTCTTGTTGAAAAAGATGGTTGGATTGGATACGCCGATTCTAAATACTAATTGTTAAAACAATTATAAAAAAAGATTCAGTTCTAAATAAGAATTGAATCTTTTTTTTGTACCATCACTTATTTATATAGTTTTTGATTTTATATCTAAATCAGTTTACAACATTTGTTGGATTTTTATTAATCCAGTTTTTTAGATTGTCTACTGCAATATTTTGTAATCTAATTCGTGTTTCTTTTGGAGCCCAAGCAATATGTGGTGTTATAACACAGTTTGGTGCGTGAATAAGCGGAGATGATGAAGACATAGGCTCTTCTTCAAGCACATCACATGCATATCCTTTTATAATTCCATCTTTAAGAGCTTTGTATAAATCATTTTCGTCAACAAACCCACCACGTGCTGTATTAATTAAAAACGACGTTCTTTTCATTTTTGAGAGGGATTTAGAATTGATGATTTTTTTTGTTAAATCTGTTAATGGAGCATGTAAAGTTAAAAAGTCTGATTTTTCTAATAATTCATCAAAAGAAACATTTTGAACATTTTCTTTTTTAGTTCTCGATGTACAAATTACGTTCATTCCGAATGCTAATGCAATTTTTGCAACTTTTTGACCAATATTTCCATATCCAAAAATACCGATAGTTTTTCCGTTTAATTCCATTAATGGTTCTTTCCAATAACAAAAATCAGGATTCTTAATCCAATCTCCGTTATGAACAGATTCATTATGAATAGCCACATGATTTGTAAAATAAGTGATAAAAGCAAATACGTGTTGAGCAACAGCATTTGTACTGTATGAAGG
>JAAZCS010000087.1 GCA_012513125.1 Treponema sp.
ATGAAGTAATTGAAGAATACAAAAAAATGGGAACTGAAAACGAAATGAAAATAATTACAATTGACGCGTCAAAATCAATTGAAGAAGTAAACTCAGAAATTATGAAAATATTTTCACGTTAATTCTATATTCAAACATTTTATAAACCGATACTAAAAATGTGAAACGTTTAAATTATGTATTCTTCATTGTATTTTTGTTATTTATTCCTTTAACTGACGCAAACGCCTACATGGTAAAATACAAAGAAGATTTTTATAAACTCTATCATGTTCATTACCAACAATATCCTGACGATTGCATAGAAAATATCTACTGGTTGGAAAAAGCTGTTCAGGCTGATTTCTGCAATCCTCTTTTTATTAGTTCAAAGCTAGAAACTGAAAAAGAATGGGAAAAATATCGCTATTTATTTCAAATGCACCTAAATTTAAAATTGATTGAACAGCATTTACGACTTGGTCGAACATACGACAAAAAAGCAATTGTATTTTATGATGCACCTTGGAAAGATGAATATTTAAGAAATCTTGAAAAAACATTAAGCTGTTACAAGGCGGGTTTGTATTACTGGCAAGAAGCAAAAGTTTGGTATGAAAAAGCAAATACATCCTCATTTAATTTTTTAACACTTACAGGCTATCAAAATTGGGAAGATGAAAGAGAAAGAATCTTTACGGGTGAACTTAATTATGAAAAGATTCTAAACAGAGAAATTTCCAGAGTTGAAAAAAATATTGAAGAATTAAAATCAATGGAATCAAAATATTAATTTTACACCTTATTGCGACATAGTAAAAAAAATATTAGAATAAGGTTATGCAATTAGATAATTACCAAATTTCATATCCAAAAATTTATACTGGAACAGATATTTCCAAAATCATTATTTCAGATGAAATGCCAAATCTAAAGGATTTTTTCCTTGTAAATAACAAACCATCATATCGACGTTTATTTGTTACGGATGCGACTGTAGCAAGTCTTGAATGCATGAAAGATTTTATTCAAGCTTTTGATGACGGCAAATACAATGATGATCAACTGATTATTTTAGGATCTGGAGAGCCATACAAAACAATTGAAAGTGTCTTGACTATCGCAAAAACAGCTGTCGATGCCGATTTCACCAGAAATGACTGCTTTGTCGGAATTGGCGGTGGTGTTATATGTGATTTAACTGCATTTGCTGCTTCTATTTTCAAAAGAGGAATCAGTGTTGAATTGGCTCCAACTACACTTTTGGCAATGGTTGATGCTTCAATTGGTGGAAAAACTGGTTGCGATTTTGACAACTACAAGAATATGATAGGAACCTTTCATCCAGCCAAAACTATTTACTATTTTACACCCTTCATTCAATTTCTTGCAGAAAATCAGTATAACTCAGGTTTGGCAGAAGCCTTTAAAACTGGATTGATTTATGATGAAGAATTATATGATTTATTTAAAAATGAATCAGAAAAAATTCTTTCACGAAATAAAGAAATTCTCTTAAAAATAATTGAGAAATGTGTAAAAGCAAAATCTGAAATTGTTGAAAAAGATTTTATGGAAAAGAATATTCGTTCAAACTTAAATCTTGGACATACATTCGCTCATGCTCTTGAATCTATTGCAGGTTTGGGGGTTATAACACATGGAGCGGCTGTTGCATGGGGAATTGGAAGAGCGGCAACAATAAGTCTGAAAAAAGATTATTGTATGGAATCATTTGTAAATGAGATTTTTACTATACTAAAATTATACAATTGGGAAACAGAAGCAATTCC
>JAAZCS010000088.1 GCA_012513125.1 Treponema sp.
ATATATTTTGGATGAACCCATCGGCGGTGTTGACCCTGCAGCCCGAGATTACATTCTCAATACTATTATCACAAACTATAGCGACAACTCATCAGTAATCATTTCTACTCATCTAATTACAGATATTGAAATGATACTAAACCATATAATCTTTATTAAGGAAGGAAATATCGTCCGCCAAGGGGAAGCAGAAGATATCCGTGAAAAAGAGGGAAAATCTATAGACGAATTATTTAGAGAGGAGTTTAGGTGTTAATTATGCGAAATCCATTTATCAAAATCGGCAAAGTTTTTAAATATGAAGTGAAATCTTCAAGTAGAATTTTTTTACCTCTATATGGCGTATTATGTGTAGTGGCTCTTTTATTAGGTCTTTCTGGTTTACAAAAACCAAAGTCAGAAAAATTGCCATTAGGAATCACAAACGTTAGTTACATGAATGAACAATACCCAAGTTCAACTTTCGAGAATTTTTCGATTCAAGTTAGTTCTGTCAAATCCGCATTAATTTTCTTATACGGTGCTTTGATTATTGCCATAATAGTATTAACAATTGCACTCCTTATAAAAAGATTTAGAAAAAGTATGCTTGGTGATGAAGCTTATTTGAATTTGAGTCTCCCTGTAACAATAAGTGAACACCTTTGGGGCAGAATTTTAGCTTCTTTAATGTGGGCTTTTTTGTGTTTTATTACAATTTTTGTTTCAGTTTTTTTAACGAGTTTTGATCCATCAATTTATAAACAACTTATTATTTCACTCTCAAATGGTTTAAATATTTCTAAAGGAGAGGTGATTCTTGTTTTAATCTTGATGTATTCGTTCAGTTCAATTTTCCTAATTTTATTTTGTTATTGCATTGAAAGCATCACACACCTTTTTGCAAGTCATCACTCATTAGCAAAAGCTTGCACTACAATCGTTTTGCTTATTGTTACATCAAAGTTTTCTAATATTGTTTTAGATTTAACACGAAATATTAGAATGGATTCATTTTATGCAAACTTTTGGACTGCCATATTATCACTAATCTTTATTTCAGCATGTTTTTACACAGCTATTTATTTCATCTTTAAGAAAGGCTTAAATCTGTAATATTACAACGTGGAATTTAAAAAGACGCGGGTTTTTGTTGAAACCCGCGTCTTTTTTATTCACTTATCCATTTGTTATTTACAGCATTTTGAATATTTTCTTCCACCCATTCATAAACTTCCGGCATCATTTTTTTAACAACTGACATTCGCTCTTCAACTTGCCACCTTTTTGTTTTACCTTCCATCCAAGTGTGTCCATTTGTAAGAGTGTTATTCAAAAATGGCTGAATTCTATCCATACAGGCTGCATATTTTGCATCAGAAGTTTTCATGTCATCAAATTCTTCCCATAAAAGACGAATTTCAGCTCCCTGATCCTCTGGCAAAATTGCAAATATCTTATCAGCTGCAGCAATTTCTCGTGATTTTTTGTCTTCATTTCCTTTTACATCATACGCAAATGTATCACCTGCATAAATTTCTATCAAATCATGAATAACAAGCATTCTTACCACGCGCCCAATATCAATACTTTCAGTAGTATATTCCAAAAAAAGTTGAGCCATTACAGCAATATGCCACGAATGTTCTGCGTCATTTTCCCTGCGAGATTTATTAATTAGAACAGTTCTTCTTAAAATATCACACATTTTATCGATTTCAATTGTGAATTCAAGTTGCTTATTCAAACGTTCATTTTTTGTTCTTAATAAATCAAAAGCAGACAATTTTTAATTCCTAAAAGAATGAATTGGAGACGGAATTCTTCCACCTCTATTGATAAAATCAGCACAACTAAATCGATTTACAGGCATAATAGGTGCACCACCAAGCAAGCCACCAAATTCTGCCCATTCACCTTCTTTTTTGCCGATAACAGGAATTAATCGAACTGCAGTTGTTTTATTGTTTACCATTCCAATTGCAAATTCATCTGCCATTATGCCACTAATTGTAGTTGCGGATGTATCACCCGGAATAGCTATCATATCAAGTCCTACTGAACAAACTGTCGTCATGGCTTCTAGCTTTTCCAAAGTAATTGAACCTTGTTTTACAGCATTAATCATTCCTTCATCTTCTGAAATTGGAATAAAAGCCCCGGAAAGTCCACCAACATTTGTACTGGCCATAACACCGCCTTTTTTTACCATATCAGTAAGCATTGCCAAAGCCGCAGTTGTTCCCGGTGCACCAGCTCCTTCCAAGCCTATTTCTTCAAGAATTCTTGCAACAGAATCACCTAATGCCGGTGTTGGAGCCAAAGACAAGTCAAGAATTCCAAAATCAACACCAAGACGTTTTGCCGCTTCCGTTCCAACTAGTTGCCCCATTCTGGTAATCTTAAACGCCATCTTTTTTATTCCATCAGCCAAAACATTAATCTTTTGACCTTTATATTCACGAGCCGCAGCTAAAATAACACCAGGACCAGATACGCCAACATTAATAACTGCATCTCCTTCTCCAGGTCCGTGAAAAGCACCTGCCATAAAAGGATTATCTTCAGGTGCATTGCAGAAAATAACAAGCTTTGAACAACCAATACTATCCCTTTCTTTTGTAGCTTCTGCTGTTTTTCTGACTGTTTCTCCTAAAATTTTTACAGCATCCATATTGATTCCGCTTTTTGTGCTTCCAACATTAACAGAAGAACAAACAAAATCAGTTGTTGCCAAAGCTTCTGGGATTGAATCAATTAATATTTTGTCTGCTGGGGTTATACCTTTTTGAACTAAAGCACTAAAACCACCAATAAAATTAATTCCTAATTCCTTTGCACATTTATCAAGAGTCTTACAATATTGAACATATGAAGTAGCGTTACTTGCACCAGCAATCAATGAGATTGGTGTAACAGAAATTCTTTTATTGATAATTGGAACACCAAATTCTTTTTCAATATCTTGTCCAACTTTCAATAAATTTCCAGCTTTTTTCATAATTTTATTATAAATTTTATCACAAGAGCGGTTCATATCAGAATCAGCACAATCAAATAAAGATATTCCCATTGTTATGCAGCGAATATCCAATTTTTGACGCATAAACATATTTACAGTTTCTTGAACTTCAACAGGTGAAAAAATCATAATAACTCCTAAATAATTTGAATTATTTATATCAAATTTATTTTTTTATTTATTCTCGCTAATTTTAATGAAAAGCGGTTAATGTAGCAATAAAGCTGATTTAGTTTTTTACTTTCAACCAATTCCAGAATTCACTGTCTTCGTGTCCTATTCGCCAAAAACCCACTTTTTGAACATCTGCATCACAATACATTCTGCAAAGATTCACAAGAGAATAAGTATCATTGAAATAGCCCGTAACAGAAACTTCTGTTGTATATGAAAAAGAAGGAATTTCATCGACATATTCAACCGATTCCACTTGATTCTCTGTCATAATTCGATTAATTCCACTGAAATACCACGCACCTGAAGTTTGTGTATCGCTCCACGTTCTTCCATAAAACGGCATCCCCATTATCAATTTTCGAGAGGGAACTGTTTCTACCGCATAATTCAAAACTTTTCGGCACCAATCCACACTGGCAATAGCTCCGGGTTTACTTGACGACCAATGTTCATCATACGCCATTACAAAAACTCTATCACAATATTTTGAAATCTCTTCATATGGATACGCATCTTCTGATAATAATTTGAATCGTGCAGGAACACAAACTGAAAGCGTTTTGCCATTCAATTTATATCGTAAATCTGCTATAAAACTGATAAAATTTCGTCTATCACGAACAGGCACCAATTCATAATCAATTTGAACGCCATCGTAATCTTTTGCTAATAATACAATTTCATTAAGAATCTTTTTTCTGATTCCATAATCGGGATTAATTACAAAATGTGTTAACGATTTGCTGTCACACACAAAAACAAGATGAACACGAGTACCTTTATTCACTACTAACTTTGATCTAACAGGAATATTTATCAACTCACCATAGCAATTGATATCAACAGCAAAATAACAAACATCAGAAATCGGAAAATCTACACTATATTCGCTTTCTTTTCCTTGTGTGACATATCCCCATGTTTCAGAAAACTCAACTGGGTCGCCTTCAACTTCTCTAAGTTTATATTTCGGCTCAAGCACACTTTTGTCCAAAACTAACGATTGTTCGTCATCTTCATATTCATTTGGCAATTCCAAATCTGTTCTTTCTTTATTACACGAAAAAAAAGTAAATAAAACAAACAAACAAAATAAACAAGTAATACAATTTTTCATATATTTATTATCGGAACTAATTGTTTCTTCGTAAAACTAATTCTATATTTCTACTTAAATTTGAATTATTTTATACATTGGATTTTCATTTGGATGCAATTCCAATACATTGTGCTCAAATTTAGAAACCTCAGAAGGATCGTGCGTAACGTGAAGCATCGTTGAACTTCCGTTTTCTGCAATTACTTCCAAAAGGTGTAGGATTTTTTCTCTATATTGTTCATCTAATCCATGGCAAGGTTCATCAAGAATCAAAATAGGCGGACATTTTACTGCTGATCGCAAAATTAATATTGCACGCTGTTCCCCATAACTTATACTACCAAAAGATTCATTTTCTCTGCCTTCAAACCCACCAAGACGTAGCCATTTTCGTGCTGCAGCAATTTCCACATCAGTTGGATCTCCGTACAAACCAATAGAATCTCTAAATCCTGAAATAATTACATTTTGTAAGCTTGTTCCATTGACC
>JAAZCS010000089.1 GCA_012513125.1 Treponema sp.
ACATCCTTTGCATAAACGCCATCTTTCAACTTTCCATTTAACACAAATTTAATTGATTTAGGCTCTCTAAAAGAACAAACTCCCTTCAAAATGCCTACTTCCAAATCTGTTGTTCCTACCCCTGCTGCAAATGCACCAAAAGCTCCATGAGTACATGTGTGTGAATCACCCATTATTACTGTATATCCAGGTCTTACAAATCCTTTTTCTGGGAAAATTGCATGGCAGACACCATTATCACCAATGTCAAAAAAATCCTTTACATTATTTCTTCTAGCCCAATCTCTAAGAATTTTTCCTTGAGTCGCAGTTTTGCTATCCTTAGCTGGAGTAACGTGATCTATTACAGCTTTGATTTTTGTGTTATCAAAAACTTTATCTTTATTACGTTCAACTAAATCATTAATTGCAATTGGAGTAGTTATCTCATGACAAAATACTCTGTCTAATTTTAAAACATAAGTATTATCAAAAGGAGTATCAACCAGATGTTCTGCAAATATCTTTTGTGCTATCGTTTTGCCCATATTTAATCCCCTTAAAGTTATTTAATATAATTAAAGTTATTGTATATTAACCATTATATTCTGTCAATATCATCATAATTCTAAATAGTATTCAATTATTTCAGTAAAGACATCTAAATATTCTGTTTAAAAAAAAAGCTTCATATATTAAAATAAAATAAATATGTTTAATCATATAAAATAAGTTTAAAATTAGGAAGTATAATATGTTTATTCAAGAAAATAATTGTTTAATTTTTAAGAAAGCTAATGAAACATTAAAGATTGAAGCTTGGGGAAAAGACTCTTTTAGAGTTCGATCAACAACAGAAAAAGATTTTTCAGGAAATACTTGGGGTTTAACAGAAAAAATAAGCTCTATTAATCCTACTATTAAAATAGAAAAAGATGAAAGTTTCATAGAAAACGGAAAAATCTCTGCAAAGATTTCAAATTCTGGAGTACTCACCTTTTTCAATGACAAAAAAGAAGTTTTACATGAATACTACAGAAGCTACGATCCATCAGCAAGCAAAGAAAGTATTTGTACTAAAATTGTAAATCGTGAATATAAAGGAATTCCGGGTGGAGATTATAAATTAACTGTTAGATTTGATTCAAATGATGACGAAAAAATCTTTGGTATGGGTCAATATCAAACTCCTTATTTAGACATGAAAGGATGCGTTCTTGAATTAGCACAAAGAAATTCTCAGATTTCAATTCCGTTTGCAGTTTCATCATTAGGATATGGATTTTTATGGAATAATCCGGCAGTTGGAAGAGTTTCCTTTGGAAAAAACCTAACAGAATGGATTTCTGAATCAACTGTTGAAATGGATTACTGGATAACAGCAGGTGAAAATCCTAAAAAAATAGTTGAAAACTACACAGAAGTTGTAGGACGTGCACCTGTAATGTCCGAAAAATACTTGGGATTTTGGCAATGTAAATTAAGATATAGAACTCAAGAAGAAGTACTTGAAGTTGCTAGAAAATATAAAGAACTTGGAATTCACCTTGATGTAATTGTTATCGATTTCTTTCATTGGGTTAGACAAGGTGATTGGGGTTTTGACAAGGAATATTGGCCAGATCCAAAGGCTATGTGTGATGAACTACATGCAATGGGAACTAAAGTAATGGTTTCTGTTTGGCCTTCTGTTGATAAAAAATGTAGCCACTTTTATGAAATGGCAGACAAGGGTCTTCTTGTAAGAACAGAAAGAGGAACTACTCAAACATACGATTTCAATGGCGATTGTATTACTTTTGATGCAACAAATCCTGAAGCAAGAGATTACATTTGGAATGTTTGCAAAGAAAATTACGTAAAATATGGAATAGACATGTTCTGGCTTGATAATGCTGAACCTGATTATACTATTTATGACTTCGATAATTATCGTTATCAACTAGGCTCAGCCCTTTCATGCAGTAATATTTATCCAAAAATGTATGCACAAGCTTTTTTTGATGGAATGAAAGCTGATGGCATCAAGGATATTGTGAACTTAGAAAGATGTGCTTGGGTTGGAAGTCAAAAATATTCAACTGTTTTATGGAATGGAGATGTTCAATCAACATTTGAATGTTTACGAGATTCTGTTGTAGAAGGATTAAATATTGGTTTAGCTGGTATTCCTTGGTGGACAACTGATATTGGTGGATTTATGTATGGTAATCCTGAAGATCCAAATTTTGTTCAATTGATAAAAAGATGGTTTGAGTTTGCAGTGTACACACCAATACTTCGCTTACATGGAGACAGAGATCCTCATGATATTAAACCATTGTCAGACAAAGATTATGGTGGAGGATATTTATACACTGGAAGACCAAATGAGATTTGGAGCTATGGTGATGAAGCCTTCGAACTTATGAAAGCACAGATTAAAAAACGAGAAGAATTAAAACCTTATATTTCTAAATTAATGAAAGAAGCTTCAGAAAAAGGATTTCCGTTGATGAGAACAATGTTCTTTGAATTCCCAGAAGATAAAGAAACTTGGAATTTAAAAGACCAGTATATGTTTGGATCTGAATATTTAGTTGCACCAATTCTTACAATAAACACATATGAAAGAGAAGTATATTTGCCTAATGGAAAATGGACAAATATAAACACTGGAAAAGTTTATGAAGGTGGAAAAACATATACAGTAGAAGCCCCAATAGAATCAATACCAGTATTTAAAAAGAACTAAATAAACTGATATTAGAACAAAACTCCAAAAACTGAACACTTCTAGTCCAATTTTTGGAGTTTTTTTTATAGTAACTTTTTTTCTAAATAAATCTTTTAATATTCTTACTTATTTCAAAAGTAAGAAGGATTTATGAAAAAAATAAATTTAATTATTCTATCAATGTTATTACTTTTTACATTTTTATCATGTTCAAATGATAATTCATCTTTAATACAAGAATATTTAATTCAACAAATGATTTCTAATAGTAAGAACTCATCATCAAGCTCAAAACTATTATTAACTCCATACACAAGCATTTCTGGAACATCATATAAGACATCAGTAGCAACTTCAGCATCACAAACCTACAACTCAGATGATCTTGTGGAAAATACTACATTTGCATATACAGTTTCAATTGATTTAACGAATATGGGAGCATCATGTAATGGAACTTCTTTTACAATTAGTTCTACCGATCAAACTTTATTATCAGACACAATTACAATCAATTCATCAAATGGAATCACAATAACATCAACATATAATGGCTACATAAAATATTCACTAACTGGAAATCTTAATGGAACATTCAAAATAGCTGCAAGTGATAAAAAATATGCAATTGAACTAAACAACACAACAATATCGGCAACGGACGGTCCTGCACTCAATCTTTCTAGTAAAAAAAGAACTTTTATCATTATTCCAGCAAATACAACAAATACACTTTCAGATTCAACTTCAAGAACTACTGATACATCAAAAGCAGCTATTTTTTCTAAAGGTCAATTGATTTTTACTGGCTCGACTAGCTCTGCAGAAGGCGGAACATTAACAGTAAATGCTTCATACAAACACGGAATATATTCAAATGATTACGTAAGATTCCAAAATGCCACATTTAATATAAATTCATCTTCAAGAGACTGCATACGTTCTGTAAATAGAATCATTATTGACGATGGAACATTTGCAATAAACGGAACTGGTACTACACAAGATGATGAGAGCAAAGGAATAAAAGTTGAAGGTGAAGAAAGTGAAGATGGAAAAGGTCTTGGAGATATAGTAATTAACGGTGGAAGAATTGATATTAACACTGTAAGCAAAGGAATTACTGCAGCATTTGATTCAGACGAAGATGGAGACACATCATCTACCACTTATGATCCTGCTGCAACAGTTACAATCAACCACGGATATATTACAGTAACAACCACTGGAACTCCATATGAAGGAGATGGAATAAGCCTAAGCCCAGAAGGTATTGAAGGAAAAGGTGGATTAACAATCAACGATGGTTATATAGTAATTAATTCAACAGATGACTGTATAAATGTTAGCAATTCCAAAAATTTAACAATAAACAACGGATACGTTTATTGTTACAGTTCAAACAATGATGCAATTGACTCCAATGGAAACTTATATTTAAACGGAGGAGTAATTGTTGCTACAGGAACTACAACTCCTGAATGTGCATTTGACTGTGACAACAATACTTTTGGTGTTACTGGTGGTATTTTAATTGGACTTGGAACTTCTAATTACTCTTCTCCAACATCATCCGCAACGACACAAAATACAATACAGGCATCTTCCAGTTCCATTACAGCAATTCAAACATTTGCTATTTGCAACTCATCTGGAACCCCTGTTTTTGCCTATACAATACCTTGTTATTATGATGTGGCAATATTATCTTCGCCTTTACTAACAAATGGAACTTATACTTTAGTAAATGGTGTTACTATAGATAACAAAGATTCTGTATTCTATGGTTTATACACAGACCCTTCAGCTGTTTCAATTTCAGGTGGAACATCCTCATCATTTACGATTAGTGGCAATATCACAACGATTGGAACAATTTCAAATAATGGACCACAAGAAGGAACGCCTGGAAGACCATTTTAATAATTAAGAAAAATAAAATCTCTATTTTTTTTGATAGAAATAGAGATTTTATTTTAAACTATTTGTATTAATTTTTTATCAATTAATTTATTGATAATTAACTCGACAATCTTTTCTGGGGTATTATTATTTGCATCAATTATTAAATCTGCAAAATTATAATCATTATTGTCTATATTATATATTCTTTTATAGCGTTTTGTGTCTTCACTATCTCTCATCGATGTAAATTGTTTTATTTCATCCAAATTTCCACCTTCCCTATTAAAAACCCTTTTTGCCCGAGTTTCATCATCAGCAAATAAATAAACTTTCAAATCGGCTTCTTTTAGCATCCAAATAGCAAGTCTACTTCCCAAAACACAAGATTTTTGACGAGCAAGTTCAACTTGATGATTGTCAACATACTTATCGTAATCATCATCATTTTTTGCATTCTGAATTACTTCAGCTAAGGTTAATCCTTTTTCTTCTGCCAATTGACGAAAGGTGTAATTTACTAAATTAATATTCAATTTTTTTGATAAAAGCGTACATACGGTCGTATTGCCACATCCAGATTTTCCAGATATTGCAACTCTTACTTCATTTTCTATTTTATACATTTATATTCCTATTCAACATTTTTGCTTTGTTCTCTAATATTTTCAAGCGTATCTTTTGCTGTTATTACCATGGCAACAACTTCAGCAAATTGATTTTTACTTCCAATTGTATTAATTTCACGATTTATTTCCTGACATATAAAATCAAGTTTTTTTCCAGGGATAGGATTATTATCTATTTCATTTAACATTGAATCTAAATGACTATGAAGACGCACAATTTCTTCATTAATTGTATATTTAATCAACATAGCTGCAGTTTCACTCATAATACGATTTTCGTCAGCTTTATCACCCAATAATTCATTAAATTTTGAAACAATCTGCTCTCTAAAACATTGCTCCATTTTTGGTTGCCAAGTTGCAAAGAAATCTGCACATTCAAATAATTTTGACAATTTTTGTTTCAAATCAATCTTTAGATTCTCACCTTCTCTAGTTCTATCTTCTATGAATTTGAATAAAACTCTAGAAAAAACAGGTTCAATCATTTTTGTGTATTTTTCAATATCGTAAGATTTATTGCTATTGATAACTCCAGGTTGACTTATTAACAAAGATAATGGTATATCTGTTGAATATCCAGTCGACTCAGCAATTTTTTTAATTGCATTCAAATAAGCATTAGCAATTTTTGTATCAGCAGTAATTTCAGCGTCAGATTCAATTTCTTTAATTTTTATAAACACATCAACTTTTCCACGAGCAATCTTTTGAACAATCAAATTTCTAAAAAAAGATTCCATTTGATTTAAGTATGGGGGAAGATTTATTGATAAATCTAGAAATCTTGAATTAACAGATTTTATTTCAACAGAAACAGTTGCATTCTCTAAAGCAATCTCTTCATAAGCATAACCAGTCATTGATGTCATATATACCTCTATTTTTTTTCTATTAAGTTATCAACTACATATCTGCCGATTTTCCAATTATCACCAGCACCCATTGTAACAAACAAATAACCATTTTGATTTTTCTGCTTAATCTCTTCTTCAACAAAAGATGAAGCATCCATAATTTCTTCAAAATAGTAAACATTTTTTGAATATTTTTTTGCTTTTTCAAATAATGTTTTTCCTGTTATTGTAAAATCATCTTTATTTTCCCTTGCAGAAGCATAAATCTTGTGTAAAATTACAACATCTGCACTTACAAAAGAATATGCAAATTCTTCTAAAAGAGCTTGAGTTCTAGAATAAGTATGAGACATAAAATCAACAATAATTTTTCTATTAGAATAAAATTGTTTGTATCCATCAAGAGTTGTTTTTATAGCCGTCGGATGATGTCCGTAATCATCGATAACGATAATAGAGTCACCATTTTTTGTAATACCTTTTCCTACAATTTCACTTCTTCTTTTTCCACCAGAGAATTTTAACAATCCTTTTTTAATTTTTTCAAAATAGTCTTTTGGATTTTTTTCATCAGATATAAGCAACCTACATAT
>JAAZCS010000090.1 GCA_012513125.1 Treponema sp.
CCTTTATTTACGTGCTTTTGTGCATAGTTAACCATGATAGAAAATGGTTTAAATAGTCTCGTTGCCTCCACCATAGCAATCAAAAACCCTGTCTTTACAGGGTTTTTTGATACCCAAAACTGGTTTGCACATAAATTTTTGAATTTTAATAATTTAAACAGCTTACTTTTTTGACTAATATTAACAGTCAAAAACGAGAAAGGAGAAGCTATGTTTTTAACAGATGCTAAAGGTTTTATTGAGATCGATATGATCGCAATCCATCAGGGGGTTAGTGTTGACAATAAACAATGTTAGTATTATATTTTGATTAAGTGAATAGCATATCGGTCATAGAGTGTTGATCATAATTTGACTAAAAGGGGGTATGATAAAATGATTTAGATTCATTATTCATAAATTCTACTCATGCCTTTCATTGTTATTCCAGTTAAATGTTGAGTACAAGCATTACTTATAATAATTAATTTGTGTTCCGCCGGGGGTCAACCATGAAAAAAGTAGTTTTGGGATTAGTTTTAATAATATGTATTTCTTTGCTTTCACCAATTTATGCTAATAATGAGAAAGATTGTTTTGTTCCGAATACAAATGAAATATCAGATTTTATTTATAATGGAGTACTTCCGATTGCGAAAGGAAATCGTTTGTATAAAAGCAAAGGAGAATTATACTTAGGCACAGGAATTAAAATATATCAATTGATGGATGACAATCTAATGGACACAGAGACAATTGTTTATCCATTATATGATACCAATGGCGTAATGCTAGGAGTTGTCCAACAATACTATGTGAATGGTCATGTATTGTATAGCTATGAGGAAAGTAATACCGAAGAATTGACAAAGATAATAAATGGTACAGAAAAAATTTTAATTATTGCAATTCGCGATGAATCAGTGATTTTTGTTGGTGAAAAGGAATTTATTTGTCTAGGCTTAGAAAAAAACATTA
Source organism: Treponema sp. (assembly GCA_012513125.1). Lineage (GTDB taxonomy): Bacteria > Spirochaetota > Spirochaetia > Treponematales > Treponemataceae > Treponema_D. The sequence continues at coordinate 958 of JAAZCS010000090.1, forward strand.
ATAATTCATATTTATCGACGATTGTTAATGAATATGGGGTAAAAATTGGCTCAAAACATTATAAATTAGTAAATGTAAGTACAACTGCCAGTTCTTCCTACAACACTTATCCGAATTCAAATCAATTGGATTATTGCTTAGTTGCTCAAGGTTCAGGCCATCCTTTTTGGTGCTGGGCTGCCTGTGCAGCCTCAGTTATACGTTATAAACGCAATTTATTGGTTTCTGTTAGTACAATCGCTGGGGGTTATGCTGCTGGAAGTTTGGCGTTAACAAATACTAAAATGACGAATTATTCAGTAACGACTAGTGGCGTTGTCAATGTTACAAATTTAAGCATGAATTATATTCAATCTTGTATTTATACTGATTATCCAATTGTTTCTGGATTTACTGAAACTACAGGTACCCAAATGGATCATATGGTCGTGATAATTGGTTACAATGTTTCAGGAGGAACAATTTCCATAATGGATCCATGGGGTGATACTCCTCATATATACTACAATTCGGTTTATTCATATTCGCCACTAACTATTCATTTGACAAGTTTTAGTGGATTAACTTACACATTGCAAGGCTATATTGTAGCCTACAGTTGAGGAATTATATCATGAAAAAAGTTATCATCGGTTTAATTCTGATCGGTTC
>JAAZCS010000091.1 GCA_012513125.1 Treponema sp.
TGAACAATTAGGAGCTTGAAGTGAAAAAAAATATTTTTGTTTTTATTTTATCTTTATTTATGATTTCTTTTACTTTTTCAGAGGAAAAACAAACAGAAGTGAAGAAAATAAATATTGAAGAGGCAATCAATCTCGCCACTGAAAATAATATTTCATTAAAACGAAATAAACTTTCGCTAGATTTACTTGAAAAGAAAAATGCGACTTCTTGGAACAATTTAAGCCCAACAATCAGTATCAGTGGAAATTATGGAAATTCTTTGGAAAATGACAGCTACAGATATTCTGTCAGCGACTATAAAAGTTTTTCCGCGAGTTCCAGCACAAATACTGGAAGTTTTTTTCCAGGCGACAATGCTAATTTTTCTTTTTCTGGTAGCTTAAGCCTAAATTTAAGTCCGTCAATTTACACAACAATCCGTGGTGCATATTTGAATTATGAAGATGGAAAATTTACTTATGAACAGGCGATTAAAACTGTAGAACTAAATTTAAGAAAAGCTTTTTATAGCATTTTATATCAAAAAGAAAACATCTCTCTTCAAACAAGAAATTTACAAACCGCTGAACAACAATATAATTTAAGCTTAGACAAATACAACAAAGGAAACCTTTCAGAATTGGATTTGTTAACTGCTCAAGTAAACTATGAAAATCTTAAACCTACTCTGGATTCTTCTATTATTTCATATGAAAACAACCTTGCAAGTTTTAAGCAAATTCTTGGTATTGATCAAGATGTGGAAATTGAATTGGAAGGTTCACTTGAGGATGCACTTCCTTCTTCTCCAATTACTATTGAATCAACTTTAGATAATCTTCCTTCAATAATTTCATTAGAAAACAAAATTGATAGTGCCAAAAACTCTCTTTTAGCTACAAGATTTTCTGCCTGGGGCCCTTCAATTACAACAAGCTTTTCTTATGGTCTTTCTTCTTCTGGTAGTTCATCAGCAAATTATTCATCTTTATCACAAAGCTGGGGAATTAGTAATTCTTCATCTTGGGGGTCAACAAGCTCACTTTCAATAGGACTGAAGATTCCTCTTGATGGATTTTTACCTTGGTCTTCTGGTGCAATGAGTATTGAATCTCAAAAAACGACAGTAAAAGACTTGCAACTTCAATTGGAAGATGAAAAAACAAATGCAAGTATTGAAATACAAAATTCACTAAATAAAATAGCTCAAGCACAGTTACAGTTGGATTCTTTACAAAAAAATGTAGAGCTTTCAGAAAAAACATACAATATGACACTTACTGCTTACAATCACGGTTCAAAAGATTTACTCACATTGCAAAACGCCTCTGATTCGTTGATGAAAGCCAAAAACTCTCAACAATCACAATATTACACATTAATATCATCAATTTTAGACTTAGAAAGCACACTAGGAATTCCTTTTGGAACTTTAGGTCAACAAACAAATAAACTGGAGAAATAAAATGGAAAAAGAAGAAAAAAAAGAAAATAACAATAATTCAAAACTAAGAACAACAATTATAGTAATTGCAGCAATATTAATTACTTTTATTGTAATTCTTGTAATTAACATTAGTTCAAAAAGCAAAACATCGAATTTCCCAGGCGGTATGCCATCAAGTATGCCAGCCAATATGCCAAGTAATTCTGCAGGTGGTGCAGATAGTCACACAGGAAATAATCCTGAGGGTGATGCAGGAAGAAATCCAGGATTTAATTCAGATAGCAGAGATGGTAGTCACACTGAATATAATTCAGAAGGCGAAAAAGTAAGTCACACTGAATATAATTCCGATAGCGAAAAAGTAAGTCACACTGAATATAATTCAGATAGCAGAGATGGTAGTCACACTGAATTAAATCCTGCAGGCGAAACAAGTAGCAATTCAGGATTAAAAACTTCTACTAAAAGAACTTCTTCTACTGTTTATTCTGTAAACACAAAAAACGCGTCATATGAAACAATCACTGATTTTGTAATTGCCAGCGGAGATGTTGAAACTCAAAGTTCTATTGAAGTTTTTCCTTCCATTGGGGGAAAAATTGTAGAAATGAACATTTCACTTGGTTCACACGTAAATCAAGGTGATGTTATTGCAAAAATTGATCCATCAGAACCTGGTAGCTATTACGCTTTAAGTCCTGTTACAGCACCTATTAGTGGCAGTATTTTATCTTCACCATTAAAAATCAATTCAAAAATTACAACAAATTCAGTAATAACAAAAATTGGAGATATTGATAATCTTCAAATTACTGTAAAAATCCCAGAACGCTATGTTTCTGATTTGGCAATTGGTCAAAAAGCAGATATTTCACTTGAAGCCTATCCTGGAATAAACTTTTCTGCGACTGTAGTTCGTATTTCACCTGTTTTGGATTCATCATCAAGAACAAAAGAAGTAATTCTTAATTTCACACAAAAAGATTCAAGAATAAATGCTGGTATGTTTGCAAAAATAAAGCTATGGACTCGTGATTACAGCGAAAAAATCATTGTTCCTCAAGATGCAATTGTTACTAATAATGACGATAAATATGTTTTTATTGTAAAAGCAAATAATACTGTTGAAAAAAGAGCTGTCACAACAGGTAAAAATATTGATGGTCTTATACAAATAGATTCCGGAGTTCAAGAAAATGAGGTCATAGTTATAGCAGGAATGCTCCAACTTTATGATGGAGCTACAGTAAATATTTTGAATAAGTAAACTGGAGTAATAAATGTCAATAACAAGAAAAACGCTGGATCATCCAGTATTAACACTTATTGTGTTTGTCCTGCTTGGATTGCTAGGTCTGTTCACTGTCGGAAAAATCGCAATTGCCCTCTTTCCAGAAACAGACAACCCTGTTGCAATGGTAATGACTACTTATACAAATGCTGGTCCAGAATCAGTTGAAAAAACTATCACGGAACCTATCGAAAGTGCTCTATTAAGTTTAAATGGACTTCAAAGCATGTCATCAACATCTTCGGAAGGAAGTTCATCAGTTGAATTATCTTTTGCTTACGGAACTGATATGGATGCAATTGTATCTGATATCAGAGATAAACTAGAACGCGTCAATAGAAATTTACCAGACAATGCATCAAGCCCATCAATAATGAGGTTTTCTGGCAGTTCATCTTCAATCATGAGAATTCTGTTAAGGGGAAATCGTTCTGTAAATGATTTGAAAAAAATTGCAGAAAATTCAATTACAGATATTCTTGAACAGGCTGACGGAGTTGGAGAAGCAACTGTTATGGGTGGAAGAACAGCACAAGTCAGAGTTGAACTAAGTCAGAACAGGCTTGAAGCTTACGGATTCACTGTTTCAACAGTTTCGCAAGCTTTATCAAAACAAAATCTTGAATTAGGTGGGGGAAAACTTCAAGATGGCGAAAAAGATTATATTGTAAGAACAACAGGACAATATACAAGCATTGACGAGATAAATAACACTGTAATTTCAACAGTTAATGGCTACAACGTAAAATTAAGTGATGTCGGAACTGCATATATCGGTTACGCAGATGTAACTTCAGAAGCATATATAAACGGCGAGCCTGGAGTTTATGTTTCAATTACAAAGCAATCTGATGCTAACACTGTTACAGTTGCAAATAATGTATATGAAAAAATAAATCAATTAAAAGAAACTCTACCTCCTGATGTTACAATGGAAATTATTCAAGATGAAACAACTTCAATCCGCGAAACTATCAACACATTAATTAATTCTGCATGGCAAGGTCTTTTATTGGCAATTGTAATTTTGTTCCTATTCCTCCAGAATTTCAAAAGTACAATTATTATTTCAATTTCTATTCCACTTTCAATTATCATCACACTTTTCTGCATGAGTATGGCAGGAATTACATTGAATATGATGACATTAACAGGTCTTATACTTGGTGTCGGTATGATTGTTGATGCGTCAATCGTTATGATTGATATTATTTATACCTATCGGCAAAGAGGTGCAAGACCAAAAATTGCAGCCATATTGGGTTCACAAGAAATGCTCATGTCTGTAATATCTGGAAACTTAACAACAATTTGTGTATTTATTCCGTTCTTGTTCTACATTTCAGAATTGGAAATGCTTGGACAGATGTTTAAAGGCATTATCTTTACAATTGTAATTTCTCTTCTTTCATCATTGCTTGTAGCCATATTCCTAGTTCCGGTTCTTGCTGGAAAATTTCTTCCA
>JAAZCS010000092.1 GCA_012513125.1 Treponema sp.
TGTAAAGATGTGTGAACCAGACAGCGTTTACGTTTGTGACGGTTCACAAGAAGAATATCAGAGACTTCAAAAAGAAATGATTGATTGTGGGCTCGCAATTTCGCTCAAAAAAAAGCCTAATAGTGTTCTATTCCGCTCACTTCCTTCTGATGTTGCACGTGTAGAATCACGCACTTTCATTTCTTCTAAAAAAGAAGAAGATGCCGGTCCAACAAACCACTGGATCGATCCAAAAGAATTAAAAGCAACAATGACTGGTTTATATACTGGATGTATGCATGGTCGTACAATGTATGTAATTCCTTTCTGTATGGGACCACTTGGTTCACCAATTTCTAAAAACGGAATTGAAATTACAGACTCAGCGTATGTTGTAATGAATATGGATATCATGACACGTGCAGGAAAAAAAGTTCTTGACGTTATTGGTACAGACGGCGAATTCGTTCCTTGTCTCCATTCAGTTGGAAAACCACTTAACAATGGTGAAAAAGACAATGGAATTTGGCCTTGTGCAGATATTGAACACAAATACATTTCACAGTTCCCAGATGAAAGACTTATTTGGTCTTATGGTTCAGGATACGGCGGAAACGCTCTTCTTGGAAAAAAATGTTTCGCTCTTCGTATCGCTACTGTTTTGGCACGCGATGAAGGTTGGCTTGCTGAACATATGCTTATCTTAAAACTTACAAACCCACAAGGTGAAGTAAAATACGTAACAGGTGCTTTCCCAAGCGCTTGTGGTAAAACAAACCTTGCAATGCTTATTCCTACAATCCCTGGCTGGAAAGTAGAAACAGTAGGCGACGATATTGCTTGGATGAAATTTGGTAAAGACGGACGCCTTTATGCAATCAACCCAGAAGCAGGATTCTTTGGTGTTGCCCCTGGTACATCAGACGAATCAAACAAGAACGCTCTTGTTTCAGCTTCTAAAAATACAATCTTTACAAACTGTGCTCTTACAGAAGACGGCGACGTATGGTGGGAAGGAATTGGATACCCCGCAACCGGCAAACTTGTTGACTGGAAAGGCAACACACGAGATGCTCTTCCAAAAGACAAAGCACCAAAGGGTGAAGAAATGGCTCATCCAAACGCACGCTTTACAGCACCTGCAAACCAGTGTCCTTGTATTGCAAAAGAATGGGAAGATCCTGCAGGCGTTCCAATCTCTGCAATCTTGTTTGGCGGACGTCGCCCTTCTACAATCCCACTGGTACACCAGAGCCGAAGCTGGAATCACGGTGTATTCCTTGGTTCTATCGTTGGATCAGAAATTACAGCCGCTTCTACAATCAATGCCGCAGAAGTTGGAAAAGTACGCCGCGACCCATTTGCAATTATCCCATTCTGCGGATACAACATGGGCGACTACTTCCAGCACTGGATTGACGTTGGAGCAAAAGCTGACCAAGACAAATTGCCAAAAATCTTCTATGTTAACTGGTTCCGTAAGGACGATGACAACAAAGATTTACCAGGCGGATTTATGTGGCCAGGATACGGCGACAACTCACGTGTTCTTGCATGGATTTTTGACCGCTGCGACAATAAAGACAATGCAGTTGAAACACCAATCGGCTTTATGCCAAAAGACGGTGCACTCAACACAGACGGTCTTGCAGATTGCTACAAAAAGACATTACCTGCAATTACAGCTGTTGATAAAGAAGGTTGGCTAAAAGAATGCAAAGACATTCGCGAAAATCATTATCCAAAGTTTGGCAAGCACTTACCAAAAGAATTGGCTGCTTGCTTGGATGACTTGGAAGCTCGCTTGAGCAAATAATTAATTTTGAGATTGCATAAAAACAATCTCAAAAAATTCAAGTAAAAATAATAAAAGCCCATCAACATATTGTGATAAACACTTTAGTTGATGGGCTTTTACTATTAGAAAAATAGTGACAAAACAAACAATTTATGTAGTTTAATTTCTATTTTACAACCGATTCGTCTTCATAATTTGCTACAAAATCATCAATGTCATTTGCATCAAGGATTATTCCATATTCTTGTCCAGCTTTAATATCTGCACTAACATTCTTAAAATCTGAATAAGCCAAAATAGATCCACTTAAAGCACTTTTATCAGAAACTCGGCTAAATCCACCATTGTACTTTAAATAAATTTCACTCATTTCTTTTTTCTCCACTTGCTTTATATTTTTTCAAATATTGATATAACTATTTTACTATATATTCACGAAAAATACATTTTTTTTTCTTATTATTTTGTTAATTATTAGTATAATTTTATTATCTTCACTCTTTACAATGACAAAAGTTTTATTATTTAATATAATATAAGTATGTCAATTATTGAACTTAAAAATATAAACAAAATTTATCAAATGGATAAAGTGCAAGTTACAGCAGTAAACAATGCTTCTTTTTCCATAGAGAAAGGTGATTTTGCTGTTATCTCTGGTCCCTCAGGTTCTGGTAAATCCACGCTTTTAAATACAATTGGTCTTATTGATACTCCTACTTCTGGCACTGTTTTAATCAATAACATTGATGTTTACAAGGATACAAAACTTGGAATTAATACAACAATTCCAAATTCTTTATATACAAAACTAACAAATTTAAGAAGAACTCAATTAGGGTTCATCTTTCAAACATTCAATCTACTTCCAGTTCTAAATGTATATGAAAATGTTGAACTTCCACTTACATTAGGATCATCAGAAGCTTCTGACACAATGAACAAACAGCAACTTTCTGAATGGATAGATTATCTTCTTGATACTGTTGGATTAACAAACTGGAAAAAGCACAAACCTTCAGAATTAAGTGGCGGTCAAAGACAAAGAGTTGCGATTGCAAGAGCACTTGTAACAAAAGCACCAGTCATTTTAGCCGATGAACCAACTGCAAACCTTGATTCTACAAATGGAGATCAAATTCTTGATTTAATGAAAAAGTTGAACAAAGACTTAAATACAACATTCATTTTTTCTACTCACGATGCAAAAATTGTAAATATGTCAGATCACGTAATCAAAATTAAGGATGGAACAATCATTTCTGATACTCGTTCATAAAAATTATCAATATAAAAAAACAGCCACAAAAATGTTTTCAACTTTTTGTGGCTGTTTTTATTTTAAACTAATATATTGTCTTCTTTCTTCATTAATAATCAACATTCAATTTTAAATAAGTAGTGAATAACAGTTTTGGAACATTACCATAATACGGACCAAAGTGGCATTCAAAACCTGAAGTCCAATCAAGTGCTGGCACGATATTAGAAATACTAAATGCAAGTTTTACATTTCCAGACGCTTGAACAAAATTATAATGGAATAAAACACCAAGATTAACTTTATCTTTTAGACCAATATTCTTTAACCCAAATTGCAAAGCAATCCTGCTATCATGAACAGCCGTCGATGGAGTGTAAATATATTGATATTCAAAGTTTACACCAATTGTTGGATCAGCTGTTTCCCATGTTCTATAAAATCCACCGGTAGCAATTATTTTTTCATAAAAACGATTATTGTATAAATACTCACTTACTGTCGTGTTGTACATTTCAGTCATTTTTTCTTGCAATTCATTATAAGTCACATAATTGAGCATATAACCATAAATATAATTATCAATATTTGTGGAAATATTTTCTTTATATTTAATTTTCATTAACCCTTGACCATAAATATCGGCACCAAAAATTGTTCTTTTTGCCTCTACTCCAACAACAGGATTAGAATTATCTTCTGATGCATAAGTACGCCCAAAAAGATTAACAGAAGTATGACCTAATATCATCTCTATTGATCCCGCAAATGCAAAATCTGAAGCCGATGGCAAACCCGCAGACAAAAGATTGTAGTTATATAAACCTAATCCAGTAATTGTACCAGTCCAAACAGGGATTCTTATCTGTGCACTAATTCTGTTAATTGAATTAGTCATTATATCTGTATGAAGATTTCCAGCATATGTATTTCCTCGTGCATCAAAACCAGTGCCATATTCCGTTGCATCACTAAAAAGCCTAATATATCCCCATGTATACGATTTTTTTCCAGCTGTTAAATAAATTCTATTTAATAATAGATAATCAAAGTAAATTTCATTCAGTGTTATCCCAGCTGTCGATTGTAAAGTTGACAGATTTGTTAACACACTAGTTCTAAAAGAAAAAATATTATTTATGTTTGTTGTTAAATACAAATAATTATTAAAATCAAAAACAGGAAGAAATGTCATATTGTCTTTAGACAAACCTTGCATTTGAAAAAGGACACCTAATGTAGCATCCAAATGACCTGACAGCTTTATTGTGTCCAGAATTGTACCTAATAATCCAGAAGCTTGATTTTTTTCAACAATTACAGGCCCATTAGTATCTTCAACATCTTCAAAGAATGAACTCATATCATCTGAAAAATCATCAAATGAATCTTCGGCGTAGACATTAAAAGATATTATTACAATAGAAAGTAAAACTATCAGAAGCTTTTTCATCTAGCAGCGCCCATTTCTAGATAAGGTTTTGTATAAACAGTATCTTCAACTTTTTCAAATTTAACATTTGCTATTGTAACTTGTGTTTTTTCATATTGAACAGTATCACCAATCTTTCTTCCTCTAAGATTATCTTGAATCAACATTTTTACAGGAATAGAATATGTTTTTCCAGATTGGTTTATTACCTGATATGATGGAATAGCTGTTGTTCGTAACTTTTGTCCAGAAAGACTATAATCTTCTTTCATTCGTAACAATCCGTCATTCTTTGAAACCCAGATTTTTAATTCAGGATAGTCAACATCATTTACTTTTGCCTTCAAATCATATAAATAACAGTCTAATTTTCCTAATTTTACACTTGTAACACTTTCAATACTATAATCCCTATCATAAAACTGGGGAGTAAAATCTGAAGTTTTTGCATTTGTATTCTGAAATTTATCTTTTGCTTTTGAATATGTAAAACGATGATCTGTTGGATCATAAAACCAAATATTTCCATCAGCCTGAAGATATCCCTTCCCTTTTTCACTAGCAGGACCAGTAATCAAAATAGTCCACTGCAACGTTTTATCCCTACGAAACAGTTTTGCTTCGGTAATTGATTTTCCTTCTCCAGGTTTATCTTGCACGATTGTATACTCACCTGAAAAATCTGTTTCATAAAATGCAGTATTTGATTCAACAAGTTTTAACACTTTTTTTGCGTCATCCATATCTACATCAGCTGCAAATAATCCAAAACAAACACAAGCAAATAACAAACAAGTAAAAATATTTCTCTTTTTTAAAACAATCTTATTTTCCATAATAATTCCTTTTTTAACCTAAATTGGTTATTCAATAACGCTCAAAGCTTCAACTGGCGTTATTTTAATTAATTTCTTAATTGAAAACAAAACAGCCAATAAAGTAGTTACACTAACAATTATCATCAAAATAACAAATGATGAGAATGAAATAATTGGTTTAATAACTCCATTTGTTAAGAAAATATCAAAAGCAGGTATAAACGATAAATTAACAAGTGGTGTAAGTGAACATAAAATCAGAGAAAGAATAAATCCAAATATACAGCCCATAACAATAAGAGCAAACGTTTCTGATAACAAAGTAACAATTATTCTGTTCTTCTTCATGCCAATTGCCATATAAATACCAATTTCATTAATTCGCTTCATAATAATTACTCTATACGTGCTACTAACACCAATAACAATTATTATTACAAGCATAGCTATAACAAAACCAACAACAAGCCACATTGCATCTATTAATATTTGAATATCTTCAAAATTTGCACTTAGTTTGATTAAGGCAAAAGTATCATCTTTTAGCGTTCCGTTATCTACTAATTCTGTATAAATTTGCTTTTTCTCAACAAGAGGGAACATATTGAATACAGATTCCATCTTGTGTTGATATTCATTTATTTTCTTATCAGTTTTATCTTTATCAGCAAGAGTGATAGCTACTCTATTTGCCGTATGCAATGGAGCTCTTACACAATTCCTAAGGAAATCAATATCAAAATATGATGTATATGTTCCAAAAATGCTGGAATCTCTAAAAATGCCTTTTACAATAACTTCTGCTGTGTCTGTGTAACCAGAAAGAGTTGTAAACATAAATGTAAGAGAATCACCAACGTGAATATTTAACATCTTTGAAATTGGTTCAGATAATAAAACACCATTTGAACCAGCCATTTCATCAGAATTTCCTTCTATGTAATTCAATTCACTAAAAACTTTCTTTTCTTTATTGAAATTTATACCTTTCAAAGAACGTTGCTGTGCAGTAATCCCTTCAAAAACAAATGCCATATATCCAAAACCAGCTTCATACCGCTCTGCTATAACACTATCAGGAGGGAAAATCGTCTGTAATTTTTCCAATTTTTCTTCTATGTGTGGCATTTCCAAAAATGCTTTAGTTTGCTTCTGATTATCAATTATTACTTCACCACTGACGCTTCCAATAAACATCAAATCGCCACCGTAATAAATCTTACCTTTTGTTTCCAATGCATTAAGCATTCCATCAACTACAAAAAGTGCAAACAATGAAATTGCAACACCAAAGATAGTGACCAAAAATAAAGATAAATATTGCTTTTTTCTATAAATTACAGATTTTAACCCCATTCGAAAAACATTCATTATTTACCCCCTTGCATTGCTACAACAGGATTAATCTTTACTGCTGTCATGACTGGATAGCACCACCCGATAAGTCCCAAAACGATACATAAAGCAAACATTTCTAATAAATTTACAGGAGATAATGAAACAACTAGGGCAGAACTACCAAAAAGCTGAGTTAATAAACTGTTATGAAATACAATATGTGCTTTTGTAATAAGAATTGTTACAATTTGTCCAAAAATACAGCCAATAACTCCAGCTGAAAGTGTTAGCATAAATGTTTCTATCATACATTGAAGAGCTATAAACCTACGCTTTGCACCAATAGCCATCATAGTTCCAATCTCTCTTGTTCTGTCTAAAACATTTATAATCAAAGTATTATTTACTATAATAAAGCCAGCAATAAGAATGATGAATATTCCAATATTAAAAATTATTCTAATCCAATACAGATAAAGTGCAGTCCGACCAGCTGCAGAACGCCAATTTACGGCTTCTACCGACCATCCTTTTTTTACGAAAAGTGTATTCAACTTTTTGATAAAAGCATCTGGAGAAACAGACTCGTCCAAACGACCAATTATGAAATTCCAAGATAAATTGTCATCAACGAGCGATGGCTCTACCACTTCAGGAACCGGCTGTTCTTTTTTATCTTCAATAATAAATGAACCGTTCATATCTTCAGAATCAGCAAAAAGAGAATCCATATCAAAATCCGACTCTAACAAATTAGATTCTTCTTCACTAATTGAATTAGTTACAGAACTAGTTGTTGCAGAAATATTCATCAAAGAACGAATTGTATCTGGATCAATCAACACAAATTGATTGAAAATATCATTTTTTACAGAATAAGAAATAATTGCAGATAAAGGAACAGCTCTGATTCTAAATACAGGACCGTCAGAAACAAGGAACTGAACCTCGTCCCCTACTTTCAATTGCAACAATGAAGCAATGTTATCAGAAAGAATCAATCCTTTTTCACCAGCAGCATAAGGGGCACCTTCTACTACAGAAATGGAAGGCATAGTCTTTATATATTCATTTCCAGGAACCCCGAAGAGCGTTACAACAGTACGGAATTCATGAGCCTCAATTATCGCCGTTCCAGTAATTTGGGGAACCAAGCTTTTAACTTCAGAAAATGTATTCAGTTCATTGATAATATTTTCATAAGGAATAACAAATTCTAATTCTGTTAAGTCACCAGTCACTGGAGTTTCATCACCAAATAAACTGACTGTAAAATCAACTTTGGGACGAATCATAAAATCACCAGTAAAACTGCTGGCAAAACTACTTTTTACACCATGCTCAGTACTATCAAATATTGCGTTTGATACAGAAAGCAACATAACTGCAAAGGCCATGAACACAATGATTACAAGCGAGCTTTTGCGGGAAATAATATTTTTATATGCTAATTTAAATAACATTAAATACTCTCATTTAAGTAAAGTTTTATCATTATAGCATAGAAGATTATTTTGTTTCAACAAACACACGCTGATTTAGTTTTGTTTGTTTGGCAAAGCTACATATGAAGAATAAAAATCTTTATGAACCTGATTATTTTCATAGAAAAAGTCGGCTTACGTGTCCAATAGATTTTTTTGTAGTTTTTAAAAAAAGTTGGAATATTCCGAATCCTATGATTTTCTATTAAATTCGTATAATACTTTACGGAAATATTAATTGCCTTCATGTTATTTTCATCAGTTACTTTATCACGAAGCGCATTTCCATAAGTCACTATATCTTTATAATCATTTAGCAATTTGTCTGATTTTTTAAAAACTCGTTTTACACTAGTAATAATCGATTCTAGAGGTGAATATTTTTTTGTAGTTGTAACATTTGTTCCATGTTGACGATATTTTAAAACAACCTCATCCACATATGTCAATCCATTGTGAAGACAAGAAATTGAAGCAGCCCACCAATCGTGAAAACGTACGCAATCTGGAATAGGAAAAAGATATTGAACTAGATTTCTTGAAATCATAGCTGCCGTACCTTGCACAAAGTTTGAATAGAGCAATTGCTCAAAAACCTCTGACTTATCATCAGAAGGAGCGTGCGGAATAAAACATTCGCTTGTTGACACTCCTAAAGAAATTCCATTTTCGTCGACAAGCTCCGCCTTTCCACAAATCAAATCTTTATTTCCAATATTTTTTACAAGAACTTCTAAATGATTTTCTGTCCAAATGTCATCTTGATCACAAAATGCAATAAAATCACCCTTACATAAGCCGACAGCTTTTTCAAAATTCTTTTTGAACCCCAAATTCACTTCGTTTTCAAAAACATGAATTCTGCTATCTTTTTTTTGATATTCAACTAAAAGTGCAAATGTATTATCTTTTGAACAATCATCACAAACAATAAGCTCAAAATCAGAATATGTTTGAGAAATAATTGAATCAATTTGTTCCGCCAAAAACCTCACGCCATTATAAGTTGCCATCGCTATTGAAATCATGAATTACCCCTTAATCTAAACTCATCAACAATTTGAAAACATCATCCACGCCATTACAAATAAATCCTTTGTCGTACAAGGATAGTTTTTCTGCTTGTGATCCAAAATTATAGCAAATAATCCTAATATCCATTTGCATTAATTCTGAAATTAAATAGGAAAAAGTTTCAGGACAAACAGAAGGAAAAAAAACCACAGTAATCTTATTTTCTTCTATTTGCTTTTGCAACTCTCCATTTTTATATCGCCCTAAAAAAAACACATTCTCTCGTTTTATATCATACTCATTTTCCGATGTGCCAACAAAAGTAACAGGAATTTTTGCGGGAAGCATATTCATTAATTTCTCTATTTCTTTTTTACCTTTTGGAATTGAGCCACAAGCACCAACTATACCTAAATGTAATGGCATATCACTTGAAAATTTTATTTTTGAATAACTAACATAGTTCATATCATGTGGAACAATTTTAATTTTTTCATCATCAAGGTTATATATTTTCTGAATATATTCTTTTGAAGATGAAGAAAAACAAATAATTTTATCACAAATTAATAAGAATTCTTTCCATACTTTACGCCATTTATTAATAGAAATATTTGTTCATTCATAATCATTTGTAAATTGGCAATTATTTTTTTTACATTCAAAATTACAAAAAAAATCTTTGTATATTAAATTATGTTTTGGACAAATACAATGAAAATCGTGAATCATATAATCTACATTGCAATCAAATTTCTTCTTAAATTTAATAATAGAATTTATGATTTTAGGGATATTATGATAAGATACCAATGAATTTAGGATAATATTCTTAAAACCAATGGAAAAAATCTTTGAAAAATTCATTACAAAGAACGATTTTCCTGTTTCAGGATTCCAAACTTTATACACAATATCAATTTTATGCATGAGATTTGTTACAACAATTACATTTGAATGTTCTTTTAAATAATTATTAACATATTGTTCCGTGCCACCACCCAAATTATGTGTAATAAAAAGTGTCATCGCTTGAGAATTTGCCAGTTTTTTCAACTCTTCATAATAATTATTCTTATCTTGATTTTGTTTGATAATAATGAATAAATATTTTATCTTTTGAAAATAA